>JANQLI010000290.1 GCA_028280675.1 Alphaproteobacteria bacterium | reverse complement strand
CGCGCCGACGTGACACTTGAAGACGTCTCAGCGCATTATGTTGTTGCGGCTGTGATTGGCGAAGCCGCATCTGGCCTTGCAGACGCCATCGGCGATGAGAGCGGCACAGCTTGGCCATTAGAGAACGGTATGGCCTATATCGACCCGCGACAACACACGATGGGTTTTCGTCTTCTTGTTCCTACGTCAGAACGGGATGGCACTTACACAAAATTGGCCTTCGATCATGTGTCCGAACAGGATTACCTCGCCCACCGCTTGGCCCATGGCATGCCAGAAGGCGGTGTCGATATTGTTCCTGAAAAAGCCTTCCTATTGGAAAGTAATTTCGATGATCTCAATGGCGTGGATCATCACAAGGGCTGTTATATCGGTCAAGAAACAACATCACGGACGAAACGCCGTGGCTCGGTGCGCAAACGCCTGCTGCCAGTCAATGCCCTTGGTGGAGAGGCGCCCTCCCCTGGCAGCATTATCAAAGCGGCCGATGCGGACATTGGCACGATCTTTAGCGGCCTCGGTCCGCGCGCCATAGCCAGTATTCGTATCGATCGTTGGAAAAAAGCTCTCGCCAACGACACACCCCTGATTGCAGATGGCGTCACTTTGCATGTAGACCATCCATCGTGGATTAATCTTCCGGACGAAACGGAGACCTCGTAATGGCAACAAAACAACGATGCCCATGGCCCGGCGAAGATCCCCTCTATGTCGCCTATCATGATGAAGAATGGGGCGTTCCGGAATGGGATGATCAGGCGCTGTTTGAGAAACTAACCTTAGATGGATTCCAAGCAGGACTGTCATGGATCACGATCCTGCGTAAACGCGATCATTTCCGAAAAGCGTTTGATGATTTCAATGTCGAAAAGATCGCGCGTTACACGCCGAAAAAAGTGGAGCGATTGCTCAAAGATGCTGGAATCATCCGCCACCGCGGAAAGATTGAAGCCACCATCGGCAATGCGCAAAGCTATCTCAAGATCATGGAGCGCGATGGGGGATTTTCCCATTACCTGTGGGATTTTGTCGATGGCGCGCCAAAACAAAACCGCTGGAAAACGATGAAGCACGTTCCTGCACAAACGGCAGAGAGCCAAGCAATGTCGAAAGCACTCAAATCTGAAGGGTTTAAGTTTTGCGGACCGACAATTTGTTACGCCTTTATGCAAGCGGTCGGCATGGTCAACGACCACACCACCACATGCTTTCGCCATAAAGACTTATCGTGATTTACCCGAGCGGGGATGGTGAGACGCTCACAACCTTAAAGGTGTACATCTCTTCATCGTGCTCGGTGATGGAGATATATTCACCGACCTTGAATTCATGATCGCCCATGCGGAAGATCGGCTCATCATCATCCACGTCATGCCCGGTGTAATGAAAAACCCAGCGATCACCAAAGTGAATCAGACGGCCATGCTCTTCCTCTTCGTCACCCCAAAAACGCCGCACCGTGCAGTCGGCAGCATGTTCATTCCAGACTTGCTTACTGATGTGACCATCGTCTGTCAGCGGAGCGTTGAATTCATAGCCATGATGGCTACTGCCTTCAGGATAGCCTTCATTACGGGCCATTTCCAAACGAATACGCATTAATGGCATGTGTATCTCCCTTAAGATTGTCTCCTTGCCACAAAATCATATCTACCTTATGAGGTTCGCCTGAGAACACATTGATATGCATCAAAAACGCAACATAAAAAAATCAACCCCTGCCCGCGCATGGCAACGCATGCTTAGCGGACGCCGCCTTGACCTGCTTGACCCTTCGCCGCTCGATATTGAAATCGAAGACATCGCCCATGGCCTGGCGCGCCTGGCGCGATGGAATGGACAAACATCGGGGAATTATCCTTTCACTGTCGCGCAACATTCCCTTGTCGTGACAGACATATGCCATGCGATCAATCCCAAATGGCCCGCAAAGTGGTTGCTTGCCGCCCTTCTTCACGACGGTTCAGAATATGTCATCGGTGATTTGATCAGCCCCTTTAAAACGGCTGTGGGGATTGATTACAAAGCAATCGAAACCAAACTAGAGCAAGCCATTCGCTTGCGTGTCGGATTGCCAGCCCATCTTCCGGTCACAGTCAGCCAAACCATCAAACGTGCTGACATCGCATGCGCCTTCTATGAAGCGACACAACTCGCTGGCTTTTCCGATTCTGAAGCTGCGAAATTATTCAAACGCCCGCGCAATTTGAAACCGATGACGCTCAAACCCCTCCCAACTGCTGATGTGGAAAAGCGCTTTATGCGGCGGTTTCGCAATTTGGCGGCGGAAGCGCATCTCCTCCCGCTCTCCAGAGCCGCAGACCCGTCTTAAAGACGTCGCGTGACATCTCTCTGGCAAGCGTTGATGTAAGAAGCATGTCAGACCAAACGGACCATAGCGCCAAAGGCTGGCGCCCGCATGGCGTTGTCATCGGCTTAAATGCTGTCGTTGTTAGCGTTCAAGATGAAACGCCGCACGTCTTGGTCGTCGATCGCAGCCGCACGCCCACAGTGGACGATGCAGACACCATTTATGGCCTGCCTTTTGGTCCTTTCGATCCTGAAACGCACCGCACTTTGGAAATTGGATTGCGCACCTGGGTAGGAGAACAAACTTCTCTTGACCTCGGATATGTTGAACAGCTTTATACGTTCGGCGATCGCGGACGAGATGCATTTGGCGCATCTGATGAAGCCCATATTATCTCGGTCGGTTATCTTGCGCTCACCGAACAAGCCTCCAAGTTACATAATCCTGATAGTGTGTGGCACAAGTGGTATCGTTATTTCCCATGGGAAGATTGGCGAGAGCAATCGCCGAATATCATTGCCGAAGCAATCCAGCCTGCTCTTCGTCAGTGGGCAGATGATGCACCCGATCCCGGACAAAAGACACAACGCTGGGAGCGCGCCTGTATGTGTTTTGGATTTGATCAAGGTGAGTGGGATGCGGAAAAAGTGCTTGAGCGTTATGAACTTCTTTATGAAGCACGTTTGGTCGCAGAATTTGCGCGCGACCGTAATCAACCCGTAACCACAGACCCCCCTCTTGGCGAGGCGATGACATCCGATCACCGCCGCATCCTCGCAACAGCCATGGGGCGCTTGCGCAGTAAACTCAAATACCGACCCGTTGTCTTTGAGCTGATGCCATCAACTTTCACGCTGCTTCACTTGCAGCAAACTGTTGAGGCCATATTGGGCATCCGCCTTCATAAACAAAACTTCCGGCGGCTGGTGGAAAAGGAAGGCCTTGTCGAGGGCACGGGAAAAATCTCCACACGTACAGGCGGGCGGCCAGCCGAAGAATTCCGTTTCCGCTCAGAAGTGCTCACGGAACGCCCTGCTCCAGGTGTACGTGTCCGGACGATTGCACGCTAATTCCCTGATTCTATTGGATTTAAAAAATTAACGATATATCTGTGAATCTTTGTTGACACTAATGCTCATATGTAGCATAACTTATGAAACCCCTATTGAAGGGGGCTTTCTTAGACCCTATATATACTCATAATGAGCATAAAGGTGAACAACATGACCCAGTGTGAGATCAATCATAAAGCAGATGCGAAAAGCATCGATTTGAGCTACACGCCAGAAGTTCAAAAAGAAACCGCGCACCTTTATGACAAAGTGTCCCACGTTGTCCCGGAAATTGAATGGCCTGCTTTTGCGCCCTATGTGAAAGCGATCAATGATCTGAAAAAAGAAAAGGGCGCGATTATCCTGGCTCACAATTACATGACGCCGGAGATTTTTAACTGCGTCGCAGACTTTACAGGTGACTCACTCCAGCTCGCTAAATTGGCCGCCGAAACGGATGCGCAAATCATTGTGCAGGCTGGCGTGCATTTTATGGCTGAAACATCAAAAATCTTAAGCCCTGACAAAACCGTTCTGATCCCAGATATGAAAGCAGGTTGTTCTTTAGCCGAGTCAATCACCGGTGAAGATGTGCGGTTGCTGAAACAAAAATATCCGGGCGTCCCGGTTGTGTCTTACGTCAACACCTCTGCCGATGTGAAAGCGGAAAGCGATATTTGCTGCACGTCATCAAATGCCGTGCAAGTCGTCGAATCGCTTGGTGTAGACCGTGTGATCATGACACCCGATGAATATCTTGCGAAGAATGTGGCCACGATGACCGATGTTGAAATCATCACGTGGAAAGGCCGCTGTGAAGTCCACGAGCAATTCACCTACGAGGACATCGAAGAGTTACGCGCCGCCAATCCCGGCATCAAAGTGCTCGCACACCCTGAATGCCCACCAGATGTGATGGCTGCGGCGGACTTTGCGGGCTCAACCTCAGATATGATCGGTTACGTGCAAAACGAAAAACCGGACTCTGTGGTGTTGGTCACCGAATGCTCGATGAGTGACAATGTTGCGGTGGAAAACCCAGACATTGACTTCATCCGGCCATGCAATATGTGCCCGCATATGAAGCGCATCACCTTGCAAAATATTCTGCACAGCCTGCAGCATATGGAGCATGAAGTGCTGATCGATGAAGATGTCGCGGCACGGGCGCGCGAAGCGGTGCAGCGCATGGTGGACCTCCCTGCCCCGAAAGTGGTTGGTCCGAAATTCAAAACCAATCAACCGCCTGCGCAAGTGGAGCTGGTCGCCGTCGCGTAATCTGCGATAGACCGGAAGGTCCTCATGGCTACGTCCACGATCACCCCTTTACCGGATTCCCTGTTAGAGCCGCTTGTCACAGCAGCTCTTGCAGAAGACATGGGTGACGCGGGCGACATCACCACACGCGCGACAATTAAGGCCGGTGCCATGAGCAAAGTACGCATGGTGTCCCGGCAGCAAGGTTGTCTTGCGGGCGCCGATCTCGCCCGCCTGGCCTTTCATGCACTTGATCCACAACTGACATTCACTTCCCATATGACTGATGGTGAACGCGTGGCGCCAGGTGATGTTATGGCCGAGGTCAGTGGCGCATCCCGTGCGATTTTATCGGCAGAACGTGTGGCGCTAAATTTTATGGGGCATCTGTCTGGAATTGCCAGTGCGACAGCAGATATTGTCGATGCGATTGCCGACACCAACACAAAAGTCTGCTGCACGCGCAAGACCACACCTGGCCTGCGCGCGATTGAGAAGTATGCTGTACGCTGCGGCGGCGGTGTGAACCATCGCTTTGGCCTTTATGATGCGATCCTCATCAAAGACAATCACATTGCGATTGCAGGAGGGATTGGTCCAGCCATTGAAAGCGCCCTCGCCTACGCTTCCCATATGGCAAAGATTGAAGTTGAGGTTGATACGCTCGACCAGCTTGAGGAAGCCCTGGCCTATCCCATTGATGCCGTCTTGCTCGACAATATGTCGCCAGACATGTTGAAAGATGCCGTCACTATTATCGATGGCCGCGTGATCAGCGAAGCATCCGGGCGCGTCACACGCGAGACCGCACAGGCCATTGCTGCAAGCGGCGTGGACCTAATATCAGTGGGATGGCTAACACACAGCGCACCCTGCCTCGATATCGGGCTCGATTGGGTAAGCTGATTGAAGAGCGTTTTAACTCGCTTTGCGATAGAAAATATGGGTGCCGATCTGCACGGTCTTGTGCAAGCTTTTCGACCAGTCAGGATCAACATAATTCGCGTGGTAATGGGTCGCTTTATTCACAAGGTCCGCAGCAAAGCCAAGCATCACTTGCTGCGCCAACTCTTCCGAACGATCCCAGTGCTTGACCTGCAATGGACGGTCCATAGAGCCATCACAGGTGAAACTGAATTGGCACCCGCCACGACTTGATTTAACAAGCGGTCCTTGGTGCACAACTTTACAAATTGAGTTGGGATAATATTTGTTTTTCACGCGGTTTAAGACAACTTGCGCGACCGCCAAACGCCCGGACACGCTTTCACTGCGCGCTTCATAATAGATCGCTTGCGTGAGGCAATTAAGCTCTTCCGCATAAAACGACGCAGCGACATAAGGGGTTGATCGGAAAGGGCTGAGTCCATGGTCCTCTTTCCACATCGCCAATGTTTCACCTATTAAATAGGCTGTCGAGTGCTTCGCTTCGCGGATCGGATTGAGAACAGGCAAAGGAACGGCAACCGGTTCCACTTGTGGGGCAAGCGCAAGCTCCTCAACCTCAGTTGGAATTGCGGCACGCGCTGCAAAGGTTTGGAAGAAGACAACAACCAAGCTCAAGCAGGCCGCCACAGCACACAGGGCTATGATGCCTTCCATGAGTGTATGCTTATGCCGCACGTGTTCTGTCATGCGTGTCTTACACCTTGGTTCGTTAACTTTATCGACCCAACTTGGCTCTCTGGCCTTGAGGAAGAGTCATACAAGTGATGTGCCAATCTGTGGAGAGGGCGATTTAACGCACTCTTAAAAAATACAGCATTAACTTAACTTGTTATCACTCTATATTATTAACAAGACTCTTATCATTCGACATAAAGTGGGTCAAATCATGGCTCCATGACATGTCCCGCGTATGGACAAAAAGTGTAGCACCAGCGCAACAGACAGGGGATAAAGCGCGCCTGTTAACCCCAAACGCGTGCATGTGACCGCTTGTGTCTGAAGATCAGAGTGCTTGATATGGCGACAACGCGTTAACGATAACGAGAGGATGCCTAGCCCCTCAGCGCAGCTTGTGCTGCAGCGAGACGCGCAATGGGCACCCGATAAGGCGAACACGAGACATAATCCAATCCCACTGCGTGACAGAAAGTGATTGAATCCGGGTCACCGCCATGTTCACCACAAATGCCGAGTTTAATATCGGGACGTGTTTTTTTGCCGCGCTCGGCACCAAGCGTCACAAGTTGACCAACGCCATCTTGATCAAGACTGATGAAGGGGTCTTGCTCCACAATGCCTTGTTGCACATATGCATTGATAAAGTTCGCGGAATCGTCGCGGCTAATCCCAAATGTTGTTTGCGTCAAATCATTCGTGCCAAAGCTAAAAAACTCAGCGGACTGAGCAATTTCCCCAGCTTGTAACGCAGCGCGGGGTAATTCGATCATAGTGCCGATAAGATACGTGACCTTGCGCCCCGTTTCCGCCATCACTTCTTGCCAAACAGCCTCCACCCGGCCTTTGAGAATATCAAGTTCCTTGTGTGTCGCCACAAGCGGGATCATGATTTCTGGAAGTGCGGCCTGCCCGCTTTCTTTTTCCACGTCAATCGCCGCTTCGAATATGGCGCGGGCTTGCATCTCATAGATTTCTGGATAGGTAATCCCAAGCCGGCATCCACGATGCCCCAGCATCGGATTAAACTCTTTCAGGTCATTCGTGCGCTGACGGAGTTTTTCCGCATCCATACCAGAGGCTGCCGCCACCTCGGCAATTTCTTCTGTGGTATGCGGCAAAAACTCATGCAACGGCGGATCAAGCAACCGGATCGTGACCGGAAGGCCTGCCATAATCTCAAAGATTTTTTTGAAATCGTCACGCTGCATCGGCAGCAATTTCGACAACGCAGCGACACGCTCTTCTTTCTGGTCCGCCAAGATCATCTCACGCACGGCAAGAATGCGGTCCGCATCGAAGAACATATGTTCCGTGCGGCAAAGGCCAATCCCCTCGGCGCCGAAGTTGCGCGCAACCTCCACGTCTTCGGGTGTTTCTGCATTGGTGCGAATATTCAATGTGCGTTTTTCATCAGCCCACGCCATCAAAGCGGCGAAATCACCGGAGAGTTCAGGCTGCACAGTTGGCACTTCCCCGAGCATCACTTCCCCGGTCGTGCCGTCTACCGTGATCACGTCACCTTTTTTGATTTCCTGCCCCATGACGGTAAAGACCTGTTTTTGATAGTCGATCCGCAAACCGCCTGCACCCGACACACACGGCCGTCCCATGCCACGGGCCACCACAGCAGCGTGAGAGGTCATCCCGCCGCGAGCCGTCAAAATTGCTTGCGCCGCATGCATACCGTGAATGTCTTCCGGGCTGGTTTCAATACGCACCAGAACAACCTTATGCCCATCTCCGGACATGGCTTCGGCTTCATCGGCGTTAAATACAACTTCCCCGCATGCCGCGCCAGGAGACGCAGGCAAACCTTTGGCGATCACATTGCGTTCAGCCGATGGATCAAGGGAGGGATGCAAGAGTTGATCAAGCGCCGCAGGTTCGACACGGAGCACCGCTTCGTCTTCGGTGATGAGACCCTCATCGACCATATCGACAGCAATTTTGAGCGCCGCCTTAGCGGTGCGCTTCCCGCTGCGCGTTTGCAACATCCACAACGTGCCTTGTTGCACAGTGAATTCGATGTCTTGCATATCGCGGTAATGGGATTCAAGCTTGCGGAACACATCAGCCAATTGCTTGAACACGTCCGGCATGGTTTCTTCCATACTCGGTTGCTGACTTCCGCTATCTTCACGCTCCGCTTTCGTGAGCGTTTGCGGTGTGCGAATCCCCGCAACCACATCTTCGCCTTGCGCATTGATCAAATATTCACCGTAAAAGGCATTGGCCCCCGTGGAGGGATTCCGGGTAAAAGCCACACCGGTTGCCGATGTCTCGCCCATATTGCCA
>JANQLI010000247.1 GCA_028280675.1 Alphaproteobacteria bacterium | reverse complement strand
TGATCGCCCGGTGTCATGCGCCCGACACGGTGAATGATCAGGCTGTCGGTGAGTGGCCAGCGTTTGTGTGCCTCGTCTTCGATACGGCGCAGTTCTTTTTCCGTCATGCCGGGATAATGCTCCAGCGTCATGGCATGCACCTCAACGCCATCATCGGCTTTTTGGAAATCGCGCACGCGCCCAACAAAAGCGACAACCGCACCAGCCTCTACATTGCCGTTCACCATCTTTTGGTATTCGGCTCCGAGATCAAAATCCTTTTCTTGCACGCGGATCATGACTTAGCCTCCGGTGACGGGCGGGAAGAGGGCGACTTCATCTTGATTGGTGAGAGGCGCATCCCCTTGCGCGAAGGTTTGATTGACCGCGACCTTAATGGCGTCGCGGTCTTCCAGCGCATGGGCAAACTCTGGACCGCGCGCTTCCAACCAATCGAGCAATTGCGCCACCGTTTGCACATTGTGCGGCAGGTCGATGGTTTCGTCTCCAACGCCAATTTTTTGGCGTAACCACGCAAAATACAGAAGTTTCATCAGATCACTCGGGGTTACTCGTTATCGCCATTCACCACATGGGTGAGGCCTACCCGCATATAATCATATCCGGTGTAAATTGTCAGGATAGCGGCGGCCCATAATCCGGTATAGCCAATCTCAAGGGTCAGCCAGAACACTTTTTCGCCCGCAGGCCCGGCGAGCAAGAACCCGATCGCCACCATTTGCACGGTGGTCTTCCATTTCGCCAGCATGGTGACAGGCACGCTGACGCTGGTCGCCGCAAGAAATTCACGCAGGCCCGAGACCAGGATTTCACGGCTCATAATAATAATGGCGGGGATAATCGTGTAACCTGCAATGGTGTCCCACGCGGCAAGGAGGATAAGGCTGGCTGACACCAAAAGCTTATCGGCGATGGGGCCGAGCATTTGACCAAGCTAGGATTGCTGTTCCATAACGCGCGCCAGATAGCCGTCAAAAAAATCTGTAATGCCAGCGACGGCGAAAATCGCCAGCGCCGTCCAGTGCCCCACATCTCCTTTCATAAAGAACGTCCCGACCAAAGCAGCCACCGCAAGGATGCGGCCATAGGTGAGGATATTGGGGAGATTAAAAACCGCGCTGCGTTTACTCACATGTGCCTCTTTAATCGTCATCTTGAAAATGGTCGTATATGCGTTTCGCCATGGCTTTTGAAATGCCGTCTACGGATTCGAGATCGGTTAGCCCCGCGTCTTTAACGGCGCGTGCTGACCCAAAATGATGCAGCAGCGCCTTTTTCCGTTTGGCCCCGATACCCGGCACAGTGTCGAGCGGTGATGTGTGAATATCCGTCTGCCGCCGCTTGCGATGACTGCCAATGGCGAATCGATGGGCCTCGTCTCTCAATCGTTGCAGATAGTATAGGACTGGGCTCTTGGGTTCCAGGGTAAAAGGCGGGCGGTGCGGCATATAAAAGGTCTCGCGCCCGGCATTGCGTTCAGGGCCTTTAGCGATGCTCACAAGGCAGAGATCGGCAATGCCAAGATCGGCCAGCACATCGCGGGCCGCGCTAAGCTGCCCAGGTCCGCCGTCAATCAACACAAGATCAGGCCAATTGCTTTCCTCATCAGACGCGTGCGCGGCCTCACTGTCTAAGGCTGTGGTGTCATCTGTGCTGTTATAGGCGCTGGTGTCTTTGAGAAGGCGCGTAAAGCGCCGGCGCAGCACCTCACGCATCATGCCGTAATCATCACCGGGTGTAAGGTCTTTATCTTTGATGTTGAATTTGCGGTAGTGATTTTTCATCAGCCCTTCTGGTCCGCTCACCACCATGCCGCCGACCGCATGCGATCCTTGAATGTGACTGTTGTCGTAAATCTCAATGCGCCGCGGGGGCCGGTCCATATCGAATGTCTCGGCAACCGCCTCTAGCAATTTGCGTTGCGAGGCCGATTCAGAGAGCCGCCGTCCTAGAGCTTCTTTGGCATTGGTCAGCGCATGATCCACAAGCGCCCGTGGTTCACCCCGTTTGGGCGTGCGGACGGTGACTTTGCGTTCCACTTTTTCAGAGAGGGCATCCATGAGAAGTTGCTGATTGGGTAAGCTGTGACTAGCGAGCACAAGCCGCGGCACCGGTTTGTCGGCATAGAATTGCGCGATAAAAGCATCCAGCACCTTGTCGGTGTTGATGCTTTTATCATGGCGCGGAAAGTAAGAGCGGTTGCCCCAATTCTGCCCATCACGAAAAAAGAACACCTGCACACAGGTTTGGCCGCCCTCCGTGTGTGCAGCAAAGACGTCGGCTTCCGGCGTGTTTTGCGGATTAATGTCTTGATGGACTTGAATGGCTGTCAGTGCGCGGATGCGGTCGCGATACATCGCCGCCAATTCATAATCTTGCGCGGCGCTTGCATGCGACATACGCTCAGAAAGATTCTGTTGGATTTGGCTGCTTTTCCCGCGCAAAAAGTCGGTCGTTTGTGCGACAAGCTTAGCGTAACCTTCTTCGTCGATTTTTCCCACACAAGGACCCGCGCAGCGTTTGATTTGATAAAGAAGGCAGGGGCGCGTGCGGTTGTCATACACGCTGTCACTGCAGGTGCGCAGTTGAAAGACACGCTGTAACGCATTGAGTGTGCGATTGACCGCCCCAGCCGAAGCGAAGGGACCAAAATACTGACTGTCTTTTTTGCGCGATCCCCTGTGTTTCATGATTTGCGGAAACGCATGCTCGGTACGCAGACGAATATAGGGAAAAAATTTATCATCGCGCAGAAGAATGTTATAGCGCGGCTTGAGCTTCTTGATCAGATTGGCTTCGAGCAACAGCGCTTCCGTTTCAGTAGCCGTGGTGATGAACACCATATCTGTGGTGGCGGCGATCATGCGGGCGATGCGGTTGCTGTGACCGGCATATTTCGTGTAACTCGCCACACGTTTCTTGAGGCTTCTGGCTTTCCCGACATAGAGCACCGATCCATCTTTCGCCAGCATGCGATAAACGCCGGGTTTGCCCGGAAGCGTTTTCAGATAGGCCTTGATGACCTCGGGGCCTGAAGGTTT
The DNA here is from genome assembly GCA_028280675.1 of Alphaproteobacteria bacterium. GTDB lineage: Bacteria > Pseudomonadota > Alphaproteobacteria > SMXP01 > SMXP01 > JANQLI01. The sequence continues at coordinate 1,316 of JANQLI010000247.1, read as the reverse complement.
TTCGGCCAGCGCAGGCGCATCTGTCTCAGGGCTTTGTGAGGGTGACGGTGTATCGTTCATACGGCTTTCGTCTTGGATTCGGATCCTGTGGAAGCATTATGCACACATTCCCTGAAATAGAATGCTTTTATGCACAAAGTGCCAGAGTTCTGGGAAGAGTTCGGGGATTTCGCGCTTGCGTAGACTTGGGAATAAGCTGTGGATAAGTCCTTGGGATGGTGTGCAAGCCGGGGACAACCGTTAAAGGCGCCCCATATTAAAGCTCTGGATAATGAACAGAATATACGCAAGCGTGAAAAGCGCGCCCCATGGCCGGGTAATGGGTTTGTGCAGAAAGATAAAGGGCACGATCGCGAGACTGGATGCCAGCATGACCCAAAGATTGACCCGTAAGAACATCGGCTCAACAGGAATATTGGCGATCATCGCCGTCACGCCCATCACCGCAAGCAAGTTAAAGAGGTTGGACCCAATCACATTACCCAGCGCCATGGCCGATTGACGATGAAGCGCGGCTGAGAGGGTTGTGGCAAGTTCGGGGAGCGAGGTGCCGAGCGCCACGATGCTGAGACCGATGACGGAATCAGACACGCCAAGCATGGCGGCAATTGCGGAGGCGCTCTCAATCAAGAAATGACTTGAAAGCGGAAGCCCAACCAGACCGAGGATCAGCACGGCAATGATATGAACTGCCGTATCGGGCAGATTGCCGACTTCTTCCAGATCCGCAAGCTCTTGAAAAGTCGGATCATTGGTATTTTTATTCCGCACCCGTAAACCGGCAAGGATGAGATAGATCACAATGAGTGTGAACAAGAGAGCGCCGTGCCAGAACACCAGCACGCCCGTTGCGCACAGGCCAATGAAAATCAGGCTCACCACAATCATGGTGGACGTATTACGGCGAATCATCGGTTGGTTGGTGGCCAGCGGATAGATCAGTGCAGGCACGCCAAGCACGAGAAAAATGTTCGCGACATTGGAGCCAACCACATTGCCAAGGGCTAATCCGGGCAGGCCATTCAGCGCAGATTGCGCACTGATGAGAAGTTCAGGCGCGGATGTGCCAAAGGCGACAATCGTGAGACCGATGAGAAGCGGCGGCACGTGCGCACGCAGAGCCAGCGCCACAGACCCCCGGACGACGAGTTCCGCACTGATCAGTAATCCAACAAGGCTGACAATTAACGTCAGGAGTATGAGAAACATTCAGGTGTGCTCTCTCAATCGGCAAGGCAGTTTGTGAAGTGAGACGGCCGCATGCTTAGCTTATCTGCACGACATATATAAGTGTCTTGAGCGGAGGGGCAAGGTGT
>JANQLI010000224.1 GCA_028280675.1 Alphaproteobacteria bacterium | reverse complement strand
CAATATTAAAGAGCCACCTGATGTTTCTGTAAGGTCAAATTCACCATTATCAATTTGGATATGATGATCTTGTACGCCATCTCCATTACTGTCGATATAAACATGGGTGAGCCCACTGATTTTTTCGTAACGAACCTCTCCAGCCGAATTCGTAAAGGCTGCAGCGCCGATAAAATTCAATCCTGCTATTTTTGATAAATCGATACGGTCTGGCGATCCACCTTTATCCCAATCGGTAATGTGGTCGGTTCCAGAATCGATCTCTGCAAGTGCTGAGAAAATAAACGTATCGTTACCGGTACCGCCAGTAAGGGTGTCGTCACCAAGACCGCCATGCAATGTATCCGGCCCGGCGCCACTATCAAGTAAATCGTCCCCAGCTTGACCCTGAAAAATATTCGCATGAGCGCCGCCATAAATCGTGTCAGAGTGAATGGTTCCCATGATGTCTCTTGGAAAAGAATGACTGGCTTCTAACTTGATGTAGGTTGTGGAAACCGAATCGCCATTCATTAGAAAAAATTCGAGTTTCCCGTCATTATCCATATCCACCAAATTGAAATTTGCATTCGACAGTGGGCCCGAACGATCGACTGAGTAATCAATAAAATTTTGCACTTCTCTAAAATAGCCGTCACCATCATTTAAATAAAATTTGGTCTTCCATGGCCAACCCGATAACGATGGGTCTTGCAGAAAAACGACTCTATCCAATTGTCCATCATTGTCTAAATCAACAAATTGCGCTTTGTTCAAATCTTCTGTGGCAGTAAAATCGGGGAAGCGTGTAGCCCCTTCATCTGTAAAAGTCCCATCTTGATTGTTTATAAAAACCCGCAAACCTGCGATGCGGCTATCGATTCCAGAGCCGCCTAGGACCTTGTCCCATAGCACATCATCCCAACCGTCATTGTTGATGTCCATGATGTAAAATGGCCCAGCGCCGCCTTCATTCTGCGCAGTATCCTTCGCAATTCTGGCTGAACTATTCTCGGTGAAATACCCACTTCCATTATTTACATAGACCTTGAAATAGTCATCACGTTGATCGTCAGTGAAAATATCAAGGTCACCATCATTATCGACATCAACCAGTGTGACCCAATGAGGTTGCAAACCGTCATCTATTCTGAGTGACTCTTGTGTGAAATTTCCATTGCCATCATTTATCCAAATGCCTACCTGCGGGTTACGAAGGGCGCTATTGTCGATGATATCGATATCGCCGTCACCATCTATGTCCCCAGAATCTAATCCGTGCCCCCGACTAGTAGTATTTGAAATAGTTTGGTTATTTACTTCCCATTGACCTGAGCCATTAGATAAAAGCAATAAATCAAGTTCACCATCATGGGGTAAATCTGGGCCGTCATACCCATACCCCTGAATGAAAATATCAATCGCGCCGTCGCCATTAAGATCTTCGACAACGATATCTCGCGTATCGCCCCGTTTTAAAGTTGGAATTGAACCATTTATTAATGCCGCCGTTTGATCAATAAATTTTCCATTTTGGTCATTTATGTAAAATCGTATCTCATTGTAGTTAGTACCATATCCGGTAATGAAGACATTGATCATGTCCATAAAGCCGTCATCATTTAGATCAACAAAGAACGGATTGTTTGCTGGAGCGCCCGCATCAGTCGTAAGACTGTAGGTCGTTTCGTCAAATGAAGGATAGTCGGTAACTCTCAATAGACCCGGTTCAAATTCCTCAAAGAAATATGGTGCGCTATAAATATGTAACTCACCGTCGGCGATTGTGTCTCCGTCTGAATCAGAAAGAAAAACGGTTGCTGAACCAAATTGAGCCTCAGCAATAACTTCGCCAGGTGTTCCACTGAAGGAATTGTTTCCGAAGGATGTTGTCCCGCTAAACGAAAAGCCGCTCAATGCAGAAAAATCGAGGATGTCATGTGACTCAAAATCGTTGATAGCTTCGGCTTCATAAATCTCAAGGTCGCTGTAATCAAGATAACGAAAAACATCTATGCCACCGCCACCAAAAAGATTGTCGCGTTCATCGCCGCCAATAATGGTGTCGTTACCACCGCCACCATCAATCGTGTCTTTTGCTGAGGTTCCGATTAATAGCTCGTTTGTATTATTTCCAAAAATTTCAGACATCACACCCCCAAAAATTTTTCATTTTTAAATTATTTTCATGGAACTCGATACAGCAATATAATGAATGACTATGACAGAACGTTCGCGATTATATGTGAGGGGACGGCAATTGAGAATAATCCATATGGGGTAAATGCGGCGTCATAAAACTGTCGCAATGAAAAGGGGGGTGTCGGCTTGTGGCTAAGTGCAGGTGTTATACCGACACTAACTCACGTCCCGTCTTTTTCGTGCTGTACATCAAGGGGGTCGGCTTACACCTTCTTGCCAAACCCGCCGCCGCCGGGGGTCTCAAGGATGATGCTGTCGCCCGCTTTCAGGGTGGCAGTGGCGCAGCCATCCAGGGGGCGCAGCACGCCATTGGCGTGGCGCAGGTAATTGACGCCGTGCGCGCCGTCTTCCCCGCCATGCAGGCCAAAGGGTTGTGTGTGACGGCGCGTAGATAGCAACGACACATCCACATCATCATGAAAGGTCAGTTCACGGATCACCCCGTCGCCGCCCGCATGCGCGCCCGCGCCGCCTGAGCCATGGCGGATGGCAAACCGGTTCAGCGTCACCGGGAAACGCCATTCCAACACTTCCACATCTGTGAGGCGCGAATTGGTCATATGGGTGTGCACGGCGCTAGTCCCGTCAAAATCTTTGCCCGCGCCCGATCCGCCGCACAATGTTTCGTAATATTGCACGTCGGCGTTGCCGAAGGTGAGATTGTTCATGGTGCCTTGCGCCGCCGCCATCACCCCCAGCGCGCCAAAAAGGGCATCGGTGATGTGCTGGCTGGTTTCCACATTGCCCGCGACCACGGCCGATGGATAGGCGGGGTTTAAAAAGCACCCTTCCGGGATGATCAAGTCCAGCGGTTTGAGACAGCCTTCATTGAGCGGAATGTCATCGGCCACCATGCAGCGAAACACATACAGCACCGCGGCGCGGCACACCGCGCTTGGCGCGTTGAAATTATTCGGACGCGCGGCGCTGGTGCCGGTGAAATCAATCACCGCGCTGCGTGTCTTTTTGTCAACGCGGATTGCGATACAAATCTTGGCGCCATTGTCCATGGTGACACTGAAGGATGAATCGCTTAGCACATCAATCACCCGACGCACACATTCTTCTGCGTTGTCTTGCACGTGCCCCATATAGGCATGCACCACATCAAGGCCAAACGCATCGACCATCTTGCGGAGTTCCTGCGCGCCTTTTTCGCAAGCCGCCACTTGCGCTTTGAGATCGGCGATATTTTGATCGGGATTGCGTGAGGGGGTGGGGCCTGATGTGAGCCGCGCACGCATGTCCTCTTCGAGAAAGCGCCCGCCTTTCACCAGCGTCACATTATCGAGCAAAATGCCTTCCTCTTCGACCGATGTGGATGTGGCGGGCATGGAGCCTGGCGTGATCCCGCCAATATCGGCGTGGTGCCCGCGTGCGGCGGTGAAGAAGAGCCGCTCTCCCGCCGCATTATAAACCGGCGCAATCACCGTCACATCGGGCAAATGGGTGCCGCCATTATAGGGCGCGTTCAACACAAACACATCGCCCGGTCCCATATCCGGGTTTTGCTGCATCACCGTTTGCACCGATGCGCCCATCGATCCCAAATGCACGGGCATATGCGGCGCATTGGCGACAAGGCCGCCATTCGCGTCAAAAATGGCGCAGGAAAAATCAAGCCGCTCTTTGATGTTCACCGAATGCGCGGTTTTTTCCAGCGTGACGCCCATTTGCTCGGCAATGCTCATAAAGAGATTGTTGAAAATTTCGAGCATCACCGGATCGACGCTGGTGCCGATGGCGTGGGCGCGTGTCGCCGCCACCGCGCGGGTGAGGAGGATGTTATTGTCCTTGCTGCGTTCGGCTTGCCAATCCTCTTCCACCACAATCGTGCTGTGCGGTTCGATGATCAAAGCGGGACCGGCGAATCTGTCTCCCACGTGCATCGCGCTGCGCTTGATCACACGCGCCTCATGCCACGCGCCTTGGCTGTAAAGACGCACTGTTTTGGGCGCGTCGCCTGTGTCGTCTTGCATGGGAATGACATGTTGACCGGCGCTTTCCGTTTGACCAATCGCTTCCACCGATAAGGCTTCGACGATGATCGCTTTGTCAGGCGCGGTGAAGCCAAACTGGCCGCGATGCTGCGACTCAAAATATGCGATGAGGTCTGCGTATGGCGCGTCGTCAATGATCAAAGGCGTGTCCGTACCGTCATAGCGCAAATGCCAACGGCAGATGGTGGTGATCTTGTTTGCATCAATGCCTTGCGCATTCACTTCTTCAAACGTTGCACGTTCCAGCGCTTGCCGCGTTGGTCTAATGTCACGCGCCGTAGCGCCGGTCAGCGTGGTTTCGATGCTCGTCTCGCGGTGGGCGCGAATATCGGCAAGTCCCATGCCATAAGCTGACAGTAAACTTGCGAACGGATGGATGAGCACCTGTTGCATGTTGAGCGCATCCGCCACCAGGCAGGCATGTTGCGCGCCCGCCCCGCCAAAACAGCTCAACACATAAGACGATACGTCATAGCCTTTGGCGACGGAGATTTTTTTAATTGCTTGCGCCATGTTTTCGACTGCAATGGCGATAAAGCCATCGGCGATCTCTTCTGGTGTGCGCAGTGGGTCGATCTGTTGCGCGAGGTCTGTGAAGGCGCGGTGTACGGCCTTT
>JANQLI010000196.1 GCA_028280675.1 Alphaproteobacteria bacterium | reverse complement strand
GCGCCTCTGGCTCATCCTCTGCAGAGCATACGAGGCGCACCTTGTTTTCATACAGCGCGTCGATGAGCGTCACAAAGCGTTTCGCTTCGTTTCGTTTCTCTTTGCTGAGACGCGGGATATGGTCCAGGAAAATGGTGTGATACCGCGCGGCAATGGCGAGATAATCGGCGGACCCTAAAGCCTGCGCAGCCAAATCGGCGAAGGCAAAACGCGCGGCGCCCTTGGCTTCTTGCGGGATGGGCACTTTACGGCCTTGCACTTCGATTTCCGCAGCGGCGCCTTTTTCACAATCGGTGAGTTTGCGCCAAGCCGTTTGCATCTGTGCATCCGCCACCGCACCAAGCGGCATGTAGTAGACCGCTTCCCCTTTCAAACGATCAAGACGGTAATCGGTGCCGCCATCCAGGTGCAAAAGGTCGAGACGCTCACAAATAAGATCGATAAAGGGTAAAAAGAGTTGGCGGTTGATCCCCCCTTCATAAAGGCTCTGCGGTGCACGGTTTGATGTGGCGACCACCACCACGCCTTCCGCAAAGAGATTTTCAAATAAACGCCCCAGCAACATAGCGTCTGCAATGTCTGTGACTTGAAACTCATCAAAACATAACAATTGTGAGCGGTGCGCAATGGCGCGCGCCACAGGCGGCACCGGATCATCCCCTGCGGATTTAACAAACTCTGGGCGTTTGGCGCGCTGTTCTGCAGACAATTTTCGCCACGTATTAATCGCCGCATGGGTTTCCAGCATAAAACTGTGAAAATGTACGCGGCGCTTGGGCGCGAGCGGCGCATCTTCGAAAAAGAGATCCATCAGAAGGGACTTGCCGCGCCCGACATCGCCATAAAGATAAAGCCCTTTCGGCGCAGGCTCCTTGTTGGGGCGGTTCAGAAACCCGAAAAAGCCTTTATCTTTTTGCGGGTCATAATCCAAAAGACGGTGATGCAAGAGTTGCAAGTGCTCGGCGGCTAATTCCTGGACCGGATCAGAGATTAAGTCCCCCGCCTTGACAAGCTCGCGATATCGAAAAATGGGCCCCGTCATAAAATGAGATCATCCCTTTACGGATCAACTCATCCAATCCGGGACAGGGAGATTTTTACTGCGCAAGAATTCGGGATTCCACATCTTCGTCATGTAACGATGCCCCCAGTCACACAAGATCGTGACAATCGTGTGGCCTGGCCCCATTTCTTTGGCCATGCGCAATGCCCCTGCGACATTGATTCCAGATGAGAGCCCCACACAAAGGCCATCTTTTTTTAGAAGATCAAAACAGAGCGGCAAAGCCTCTTCATCGGAAATTTGAAACGCCATATCCACAGGCGCATCTTCAAGGTTTTTGGTGATCCGCCCTTGGCCAATCCCTTCGCTGATCGACTCGCCTTCGGATTTCAACTCCCCCGTTGCATAATAGGAATAAAGCGCAGCACCAAGCGGATCAGCAATCCCGATTTTCACATCTGTGTTTTTATCTTTCAGCGCCATCCCAATGCCCGCAAGGGTTCCGCCAGTGCCCACTGAACAAATAAACCCATCGACTTTGCCGTCCGTCTGCTCCCAGATTTCAGGTCCTGTTCCTTTGATATGGGCAAAACGATTTGCCGTGTTGTCGAACTGATTGGCCCAGATAGCGCCATTGTCTTCGACTTTACGGAGTTCTTTTGCCAAGCGTTCAGAGACATGGACGTAATTGTTTGGATCACGATACGGCACCGCTGGCACTTCACGTAAATCAGCGCCACACAGACGCAGCATGTCTTTCTTCTCTTGGCTTTGTGTTTCAGGAATAACAATCACCGTGCGATACCCGCGCGCATTTCCGACAAGCGCCAATCCGATCCCCGTATTGCCGGCGGTGCCTTCAACAATGACACCGCCTGGTTTCAACTCCCCGCGCTGCTCTGCATCCTCAATGATCGACAACGCCGCGCGATCTTTCACAGACCCGCCCGGATTGAGAAACTCTGCTTTTGCGAGAATCTCACACCCCGTCAGATCGCTGAGACGCTCAAGACGGATAAGCGGCGTATTCCCCACGGTATCGTTAAACCCTTGACGGATAAGCATGAACTCGCTCCTAAGTACGGATAATGATTGCTTTAACACTTCACGATGATCACGATGACGTGCATTGAAGCTTCTGATATAATGTTTATATGGTTGAATCACGATCTGGAGAAGCCGCAAATCACCGATTTGACAACAGAATTTCTAAAGCCAGATCACGACAACACAACAAGAGCTAAAGCGACAGAGCCAAAATCCATGTTTGATCGTTTACGCGATGAAATAAGTTCCTATGTTGATCGAGATCCTGCCGTGCGCAGCGCAGCAGAGGTCATCTTCACCTATCCAGGGTTTCATGCCCTGTTATGGCATCGCGTGTCCCATCGTCTGTATAGAGCGAAGTGGTACACATTCGCACGTATTGTCAGCGCGCTAAGCAGGTGGTTTACCGGCATTGAAATTCACCCTGGCGCGACGATTGGCAAACGCTTGTTTATTGATCATGGCACGGGTGTGGTCATCGGGGAAACCGCTGAGATTGGCGATGACGTCACGCTCTATCAAGGGGTAACGTTGGGCGGGACAACACTTGAGAAAGGCAAGCGCCATCCCACCTTGGAAGACAATGTGATTGTCGGGTCGGGCGCGCAAGTTTTAGGCCCCTTTACGATCGGCAAGAATGCACGGATCGGCGCAAACTCGGTTGTACTAAAAGAAGTCCCGCCTTGCGCCACAGTGATCGGCATCCCTGGACGCATCGTGAAAACAGCCGAACTGCGTGACGGCAAATGCTTCGATGCGTACGGAACACCGGTAAAAGAAATGGAAGATGCGGAAGCCGCGCTCGTCACTGAACTTCATACAAGCTTGCAAGAACTGCAAATACGCATTGCCGAGCTTGAAGACAAACTTGCGGCGCAGCAAAAAACAGATCCATCAGAAAAAGTCTGAGACGCCCCTAACTGCTCAACGGCACAGGCTCGCCATTGACATCCAGCGGGCCGAATGTGTTGTTGAGGATCGCTTTGCGGCGCACAAAACGGCGCACCCCTTCAGGACCAAAGCGCGTTCCGCCCATGCCCGAAAGACCGAAGACTTCCGACTCCACATCATGCACAAAGGCTGTGAGTGACCCATCGTTGATGGAGATTGCACCGCCATTCATTTGACGCGCAATGGGCATGGCATCCTCAGTATCGCCATAGACGGACCCACTTAGGCCATAAACCGTATCATTCGCCATGGCGATGGCGTCTTCCACTTTATCAAACTTTGTGATGGGTATCACGGGACCGAAGGTTTCGTCGGTAATCACCTTCATATTTTGGGTGACATCAACCAAAATTGTTGGCTCAATCCAGAGGCCGCCTTGGTTGATGATTTCCCCGCCATGCAGGACCTTTGCGCCCTTGGCTAACGCATCATCGAGATGACTTTGGATAGTCTCTGCTTGCTTTTCAAAAATCAGCGGACCGATATGTCCTTGTTCGAGTTGATGGGTGTTGAGTGTCACTTCACCCGCTTTAGCCACGATCTTCTCGACAAACGCGTCATAGACCGGCGCGGCGACATAGACACGCTCAAGGGATTGACAGGCTTGACCGGTTGCTGCGACAGAGGCCCGCAACACACCTGATGTGGCTGCGTCAATATTCGCCGACTCCAAAACGATAGCCGGGTCTTTGCCGCCAAGTTCAGTAAAGCACGGAATGAAATTTTTCGCGCAAGCTTCCGCCACGATACGCCCCGTCTTCACCGACCCCGTAAAGGCGATCACATCCACATGATTGATCAATTCCGCACCGACATCGCCAGCCCCACACACAATATCGAACACGTTATAAAGCTCAGGAACTTGTTTGATACAGTCAAGGAAGGGGGCGACCCAGCGCGGGGTCACTTCACTCGGCTTGATCACAGCCGCATTCCCGCTCAGCAGCGCCGGGAACGTATCGACCAAAGATAAAATCAAGGGAAAATTCCACGGCGAAATATTGCCGAGCACACCATAAGCCACCCATTGCCCGCTGCCTTCGATACCTGGCCCCATGGTTGGGCGCGCAGGCGGGTCAGCTAACATCTGACGGCAATCATCGGTCAAGCGTTCGAGCACGCCGCGGATCATACCGGCTTCATATTGCGCAATCATCGCCCGGCCTGTATCGGTTTTAAGGGCGTCATAGATCGCATCGAAATTTTTCTCACAAACACTAGCAAATGCATCGAGCACCGCAATGCGTGCCTCAAGCCCAGCTGCTTCCCAAGCAGGTTGATTGGCGCGCACCCGGTCACAGGTTGCTTTCACATCAGCAGGCGATGCGGCTTCGAAGGTATAATCCCATTCTCCGGTATAGGGGTTACGGGCTTGCAGGTTCGTCATCACAGACATCCTTACGTTATCGTTTTGCGTTTGGAAGGTGATCATGCCAAGCCCCTCTCTCAACGCCACCCCCTTTCATACCCTGTTCGCCTATTGGAAAACCCAATAGCCCTTTCTGTGACACCGGTCACAGTCACTATATCAGAACATCACTAATGTGTTGGCATTGACGCATGGCGAAAAGCCACATCAAGCGCGTCACAGAAAGGTGAGACTGCAAAAGTCACCTGGATCGTTAAAAAAGGCGAAACGTAAAGTATCGCGAATGAAACAGTCCCCTCGCGCTGCCGCCACAGCGAGAGGGGCTCTTTATGTTGCCGCGTATGGCGCGATTCCATACTGCACAAAGATAAGCTTCCGTATAAGGAATATTTATTGCAAACACACACAAGGTGACACAATTAAAAGCCCTCTCCCCTGGCGGGAGAGGGACGCGAAGACTTAGTGAAAACGTATGTTTGAACTTAGTCTGAGCTGGGTGAGGGGGATATGAATTAACACCCCCACCCGACGCCAAAGCGCCGGTCTTACCCATCAAGGGGGAGGCCATTTTCTATTAATTAAACGTTCCGCTCGACCATCATCTTTTTGATATTGGCGATGGCTTTGGCCGGGTTCAGGCCCTTCGGACAGGTATTAGTGCAATTCATGATCGTGTGACAGCGATAAAGCCGGAAGGGGTCTTCCAAATTATCCAAGCGATCGCCTGTGGCTTCATCGCGGCTATCGACCAGCCAGCGATAGGCTTGCAACAAGACAGCCGGGCCCAAATACCGATCACCATTCCACCAATACGATGGACAGGATGTGGAGCATGACGCACAGAGAATACATTCATAAAGTCCATCAAGAACTTCGCGATCCTCTTGCGATTGCTTCCATTCTTTTTCAGGTTCCGGTGTGTCGGTGTGCAGCCACGGTTCAATGGATGCGTATTGCGCATAAAAATTAGTGAGGTCTGGCACCAGGTCTTTCACCACTTCCATATGGGGAAGCGGGTAAACCGCAACATCGCCTTTAATCTCATCAATCCCTTTGGTGCAAGCCAATGTGTTGCGGCCATCAATATTCATGGCGCACGACCCACACACACCTTCACGGCAAGACCGGCGGAAGGTCAGTGTGGGATCGATTTCGTTTTTGATTTTAATCAGCCCGTCCAGCACCATGGGACCGCATGTGTCCATATCGACTTCGTAGGAATCGACGCGCGGGTTATCATCATCGTCCGGCGACCAGCGATAGACCTTGAACACTTTGATGTTCGCTAGCTTGGTGTCTTTTGCTTCCGGCGCTTCCCAAGTTTTGCCTTGTTGGACGCGGCTATTTTTCGGAAGGGATAATTCAACCATGTCTTCAAAGACCTCTCTTAGTAAACCCGCGCTTTGGGCTGAATATAGTCCATTTCATTGGTCAGCGTGTAGTCGTGCACAGGACGATAATCAATGCTGACATTGCCCTTGTCATCAATGGCCGCCAACGTGTGTTTCATCCAGTTGGCATCATCGCGGTCCGCATAATCTTCGCGGGCATGGGCCCCGCGGCTTTCGGTGCGGTTTGCCGCCGACTCCATGGTCACAACCGCTTGTCCAATCAGATTGTCGAACTCAAGGCTTTCCACAAGATCTGAGTTCCACACCATACTGCGATCTGTGACATGCATGTCGTCTTTCGCGGTAAAGACGTCGCGGATTAAGCCGCGGCCCTCTTCAAGCACCTCACCTGTGCGGAACACGGCGCAATTGTTTTGCATCACCTTCTGCATATTAAGGCGCAGCTCGGCGGTTGGCGTGCTACCAGAGGCATGCCGCATGCCATCGAGACGCTCCAATGCGTTTTGTCCCGCATCCCCTTTGAGATCCGGTTGCTTAGCGCCCGCTTTCACCGTTTCGGCAACACGCAAGCCTGCTGCCCGGCCGAACACCACAAGGTCAATCAGCGAATTGGAGCCGAGACGGTTCGCGCCATGCACCGACACACAGGCCGCTTCGCCAACGGCCATGAGGCCCGGCACCACAGCATCCGGGTTGCCGTCTTTCAAGGTGACGACTTCGCCGTGATAATTGGTCGGGATACCGCCCATATTATAATGCACGGTCGGAATAATCGGGATCGGTTCTTTAGTGACATCGACCCCAGCGAAAATTTTCGCCGATTCCGAAATACCGGGGAGACGCTCCGCCAAAACATCCGGGTCCAAATGATCAAGGTGCAAGAACATGTGATCTTTTTCCGGACCAACCCCGCGGCCTTCGCGAATTTCAATGGTGATGGACCGGGAGACCACATCACGTGAGGCGAGATCTTTCGCCGATGGCGCATAGCGTTCCATGAAACGCTCGCCTTCGGAGTTCACAAGATAACCGCCTTCCCCGCGCGCGCCTTCGGTGATCAATACACCGGCACCGTAAATCCCGGTCGGGTGGAATTGCACAAATTCGAGATCCTGCAACCCAAGCCCCGCCCGCAAAACCATGGCGCCGCCATCTCCTGT
>JANQLI010000192.1 GCA_028280675.1 Alphaproteobacteria bacterium | reverse complement strand
TCGCGCCGCGTTGCCAAAGCCCTTGATCAAATGGGTGTTAAGGTCGGTGACCGGATTGCGACAATGGCGTGGAACACAGACCGGCATCTCGAAGCCTGGTACGGCATTATGGGCACGGGCGCGATATGCCATACGGTTAATCCGCGTCTCTTTCCTGAACAAATTGCCTACATCATGAACCACGCAGAAGATTCGCACATTTTTATCGACACCACGTTCTTGCCGATCATGGAAGGTTTAAAAGATCACCTGCCGCATTTGAAATCAGTGATTGTGTTGACCGATAAAGCTAATATGCCGGACACGTCTCTCGATAATGCGATTGTGTATGAAGATTGGCTCGCCGCAGTGGATGATGATTTTGCGTGGGCGCAGGTCGATGAGAATACAGCCTGTGGCCTGTGTTACACCTCGGGAACGACAGGCAATCCAAAAGGCGTGCTCTATTCCCATCGCAGTAATGTTTTGCACGCAATGGCGGGGAATATGGCCGATGTGTTAGGGCCGAAAGCAACCGATGCGGTGCTGCCTGTTGTGCCGATGTTTCATGCCAATGCCTGGGCGTTATCTTTTGCTGTGCCCGCTGTTGGCGCCAAGATGGTGATGCCGGGGATGCGTATGGATGGGGAAGGGATCTATGAACTCCTGGATGCCGAAAAAGTCACGGTTACGGCTGCGGTGCCAACCGTCTGGTTAATGCTGCTGCAATATCTCGAAGCGACGGGCAAAAAACTTCCCTATTTGGATCGTGTGGTGATTGGCGGTGCAGCCTGTCCGCAAATGATGATTGAAAAATTTCAAAACGATTACGACGTCGAAGTCATTCATGCTTGGGGCATGACGGAAATGAGTCCCATTGGCACCCTCAACACCTATAAACCTGGGATGGAAGATTTTACGCCGGAGGAAAAAGTCCAGCAAAAATTAAAACAGGGCCGCGCCCCATTCACGGTTGAGATGAAAATTATCGATGATGCAGGCAATGCATTGCCCCATGATGGCAAGGCTTTCGGACATCTTATGGTGCGTGGTCCGGCGATTGCGAAGAGTTATTTCAAGGGAGATGGCGGTGACATCCTTGATGAAGATGGTTGGTTTGATACTGGGGATGTCGCGACAATTGATGCATTAGGCTATATGCAGATCACTGATCGGTCAAAAGATGTGATTAAATCTGGCGGTGAGTGGATTTCGTCGATTGATCTTGAAAATGTGGCTGTTGGGCATCCGGATATTCAAGAGGCCGCTGTGATTGGCGTTCCGCATCCGAAATGGGATGAGCGGCCCTTGTTGATCTGTGTCAAGAATGATGGCGCGGCGGTGACCGGTCAAGACGTGCTCGCCTTTATGGAGGGTAAGATTGCAAAATGGTGGATGCCGGATGATGTGGTGTTTGTGGATGACATTCCGCATACGGCGACCGGTAAGATTCAAAAGCTTGCCTTACGGGAACAGTTCAAAGATCATAAACTGCCGACGGCATAGAGCTCAGATGAATTTCCCTTCTCCCCATTGGGGAGAAGGTCGCGTTCTTTGTTTGCTTCTTCGCTAAATGCAACATTTGTCATCCAAACACCAAAAGCTGACATATTCCGATAGTTGTGCTAATGTATATTTATACCGATCAGTTGAATCCGTAGTGATAAGTGAACATTAAGAGATTCTTTATAACGCGCCTCATTGCGAGTGGTACGCTCCCTAAATCCCATACCCCGCCGTCAATTCTTCCGACACTTCCCATAACCGTTTGGCCATCGCGGCGTCTTCTGTGTGTCCACCGGGGCGATGGGGATTGCAATCTTCGAAGTTGAGGCCCGTTGTGGTGCGAAGCGCTGGGGCTGTGGCGACGTAGGTTTGTGTTGCGGCCCCTTGTGCGACCGACTTCATAAATAATGGTCCTAACACTTTTGCAGCTAGCAATTGCCACTCCGGTAAATTGCGGCCGAGATTGGTCATGATGACACCGGGACGTATAGAATTTGATGTTGCGCTTGTCCCTTCAAAGCGTTTGGCGAGTTCAAGGGAAAACAGCGCATTGGCAAGTTTGGAGTGACCGTAACCTAAATCTGGTGTGTACACACCCTCCATCGAAAGATTGTCAAAAAGAATGCCTTCCTCCGGTGCGTTGTTGCTGGCTTGACCGCTGGACAGCACAACGACACGCCCTTGCTCAGAGCGAATGATCTGGTCCAATACCCCCTTTGTCAGTAAGAAGTGCCCTAGATGGTTGATGACGAAATGCCGCTCAATGCCATTGATCAATGCACGTTCGGGGAGCGCCATCACGCCAGCATTACAAATCAACATATCGATCGGCGTATCAAGGGCGCGTACGGTTTCGGCACATGCGGCAATGGAGTTAAAGTCAGTGAGCTCGAGAACGGCTGGGGTCGTCTTCCCGCTGACGCTGTTGCAGGCTGTGTCGGCTTTTTCCTGAGTGCGCGCTGTGCCGATGACATGGGCGCCGCGCAGCGCAAGAACCCGCATGGTCTCATACCCCAAGCCCGAATTGGCGCCTGTGACCAAAGCTGTTTTGCCCGATAGATCAAGCCCTTCTGTCACCTCTTCGGCCGTGGAGTCTTTGCCAAACGGGCCGATCACCGTGCCTTCTGGTAGAGGCAGAGCGGGCTCCTCACTGCAAGAGGCGAGAGCCGCGGTTACACCGGCTGCGGCAGAATGTTGCAAAAGGTGCCTTCGTGTCATCTTGGCTGTCATGGCTTTGTCCTGGACTTACGCTTTTGGCGTACGTTCCTTTTTATACATGTTGAACGTGGAATCGTTGTGCTTGCCCCAATCCTTGAACTCCGGCGGCACCATATATTCTGGATGGTCTTTTTCCGCCTTTGCTAAGAAATCCGCAGGCAGATCTTCATGACGCGCATATTTGGTCATGTTGCAGCGGAAGAAAAGATGCCCCTCCGCTTGCCCCATTAGCATCCATGGGAACCAGGATGACAGGCGCGTCCAAACACCGATATAAGGAATCGATGTGAGGTCCTTGTTCGCAAGATCGTCGATCTGACAAAACCGCATAAACATTTCGCTGATGCGTGTTTTCGGGCCAGAGGATTCGCGCGGCCATTCATCCGGTTGCAGCTCCGATGGCACAGAGGCGTGCAGTTCAAAGGTTGATTGCGCTTGCGGGCCGAGGAACTCCCAAGGGGGCAGGAAAGGGTATTCCACCATGGTGCCTTCCACATCCATTTTCATCATCGGCGTCATTTCCGCATTCACTGTCATATTGTGAATCGGAAACGGTTCACACGTTTCGTTGTTCAACGGATTGACCCATGCGTCTAAATAGGCGCCTGTTTGCAAATCTTTATAATAGGCCAGTTCACGATTCATCGCACGATAGCCTGCCGCGCCTTCAATAGGTTGGCAGCGTGTGGTCCCAATCCCATCAATTCCCATTAAGGGGATAATTTGCGACGAATCTCCGATCACAGCATACACAGTACCGCTATACCAACCGACGGAATAATGGTCTGGGTTTGTATCGACAAAAACACGTGTGAAGGCCTCAAGATTTTGAGCCGGATCATTGAAATCAATATCGAGTCCTGGAGGAGAGACAATCGGTTTTGGCATCATGGGTTTGTGTCTTTCATCGCGCTTATTGCTTTTCATAGTCTGCGAGTGTTGCGATATGGCGCATCTTATTCAGCACATCGCTTTCATTGCCCCACACAACGACGCCATCTTCGTTGACGTAGCGACCGAGAAACCAAAACTCGCCTGGTTTGATAACAACTTTATCTTCGGCCACCATCACCTGGCCGAATTGCTCTTCGGGAAGATAGCAGGCGTTGTCCAGCATTGGACCACGCACTTCCCCTGCCTTTGCGTCGAGTGTCAGGTGAAAATCACACCCTTCATCCCAGATGACATCATCAGGTGTAATAGATGCTATTTTCTCAGGGTCCTGATAGGCGTTGATGAAAGAGGGCACGTCTTTGAAGTTCAACTCACGCTGGCGAATGACGCCAAGCTCTTCATCGATGAAGAATTGCAAGATTCCAGCGCGGAAAGTGCTTTCAACCGTACCGTCATATGAGCCTTGTTGGAAATAGGTGACGCCTTCAATGCCCTCCATGTCCACGCGGACAAAAAGTTGGTGCATCAAGTTATGACGCTTGTCTTCAGGGACGTTCTCTGCGTCTTCCTGCGCCACTTGCGCCGCGGTGCTGTACATGCCGTCAAGGACCCACGCATCGATTGTCCTGAGGGTTTTGTTCAGATCGCTGGAGGTGTCTTCTGAGCATGCTGTCAAAAGGAGACTTGCTGCGGTTAGGCTAATAATCGTTCGCAGTGACGTCATAATCCGTGTCCTCCTCTTTAACCGACAACTTTATAACGGCGCAACTGACGGCCTGCGAGAAACGCCAGAAGAATATTGATGACAATCAAGCCAAGGGCAGATGTCAAAACAGTGCGGATAACGGGTCCAGCAGCCATCTCCTGATATTGGAATTGTGGCAGAGACCGAATGTCGGCAGATGTGAGTGTTTTTTCTTCCATGATGCGGCTGATAAAAAAGTCCGACCAAGCGTCATGGAAGAGTGAGACTTGGTTTTGAAAATCTTGAAACTGCAAATAATCTGTCCCTGAAATCGTATTGAGGGCTTGTTGCGTCATGATTGCAGGTGACAGATATTGTAATTGCCGGACCGAATTTTGTTGCGCCTCTGCTTGATCTTCAAAATCTTGCAGCAAGGGGGCAATCGCCTTTTCTATCGAGGCGTCTTTTGAGAGCGTTTGTAAAAAGAAATTATTGTCTTGCTGCGACGCTTCGCCGGGCGCGGCAAATTCTGGATGATCAAAATAAAAGTCTTCTAAGGCTTCTGCGGCTTTGGCGTCGGCTTCGGCGCTGGCTTCGCGCAGCTCTGCGGCTAGCATCACCCGCGATGGGGCAGGATAGAGCGAGTTCGCGGTTAAGCTGACCATAGCGGGAAGAAGCACAACGAGGATCAGCCATGCGGCTGCGAGGATGATGCCATTTGTGGCGGACGATTTATTGTAGCTGTTGACCAGCAAAGCCAGGAGAAACCAAAATGCGGCGTAGAGTGCGATCACAACAAGCCATGCGCTGAACTGCACCCAGGTCAGTGTAGCGTTAAAATCCGCATTCACAATCAAGAGGGCGGCAAATCCCATGATGGCGAGGGCGCTGAAAATAAAGAGCACACGCCAAATAATTTTTGCCCGCAGCCAAGATGTCACAGTAATGGGTTGCGCGAGCGCAAGGCGCAAGGTGTCGCGTTCTTTTTCACCTGAGAGGATGTTGTAGCTTAAAACCAAAACAAAAATCGGCACCAGATAAATCACGACAAACGCGATATCGAAGGCGCCGATCTGCATGAGGACCGGGTTTTGAATGTCAAACTCAC
Organism: Alphaproteobacteria bacterium; assembly: GCA_028280675.1. Lineage (GTDB taxonomy): Bacteria > Pseudomonadota > Alphaproteobacteria > SMXP01 > SMXP01 > JANQLI01. The sequence continues at coordinate 15,203 of JANQLI010000192.1, read as the reverse complement.
CGAGTGTTGTCAAAAGACTGGTCGCTGTCACGCGATAGTAAGAGGGATAAATATCGCTTTGGCCAACGGCAAACGGGGCGAGGGGGCTAAAGTCTAAAGCGGCATAATGCGCAGCAATCGACAGCCCGACGGCCCCTGGGTCGGCAACGGCGGGGACATCGCTGCCAGGGGATTGCTCAAATTTTTCCAGCGATGCCGCAATGGCGGACAGCGTTGTCGCTTCGCGCCCGTTGGCGTCTGTAATTGTCGATTGATGCGCAGTGAGACGGTTTGTGCCATTCACGGCGGCGAATGTCATAATGATCGCGAGAATGGCAAACACCCCCAATAGCAGGCGTGACCGCCGCACCAAAAACCATTCATTGGCAAGGGAGTGCTGGCTCATACCACGCCCCCTTTGCTGATGCGCTGAACCGCAAGCAAGGCGGCAATTCCGCTGAGGAAGACCCAGGTCGCTAAGATCAAAAGGCTCGGCACAACGGAGGCAAGGGCCGCAGTCAAGCTGCGTGGTTGATAGTCAAAGGCGGAGACCACTTCCCACAGGTCATTGCCGGCTTTGTAAGAGGTCTCGCCGCTTTTGGCGTTAAAGGTCAAATCGTCATTCATTTTCTGCACAAAACCCCGGCGGAATTGTTCCGCCGCATCGGCAAAATGTTGATGATCATCCATGCTGGTGCCTGCAAGCGCTGCGGAGACCGTTTGCACCGCGATCAATGGCGAGAGCAGAGAAAATCCTTGCAGCGTATTTTGCTGCTCCATGAAGCGGCTTTGTAAATCGCCATAATGTTTGTCAAACACAGCATCGCCCATTTTTTCCATCATGGTGAAGCTGAGGCCTTCGATGTTGAGTGGCAGATCATCCACGCTGTCTACCTGATACCGCGCCAGTGTCTTCTCGCGCAGCTCACTTAAGCGTTGCGATTGGCTCACCCCATCAAGGCCGTTTTCCATGTCGGATTCAAGCGTATCGGCGAAGGTGATGGCGTTCGGGAGAGGGGTGAGCGTATTGGCGAGTTCCGATCCCATACGCGGCACAACAAACGCCGAGATCAGCCAAAAGGTCACAAGCGAAATCAGCGCCACTTGCGATGAACGCGTCAGCGCTGACACAGCAAGGCTGATCCCCAAAAAGGCGATGGCATAAAGACCGTAAATGCCAAGCATCAAAGCGGCACGCAACAGAACGCCTTCAGCCTCAAGGCTATACAGGAAGACAAAGCTGACCACAATAATGGGCGTGAGCATGATGCCGAGCGCAAGCACAATGCCAAGCGCCTTGCCAAACAAGAGATCTTCTGTCGGCACACCCATGCTCATCAATTGACGGAGCGTGCCGGTTTCCCGCTCTCCCGCAAACGCATTGAAGGCCAGAAAGATGGTCATCAAGGGAAGGAGCATTTGCAAAACAAAAGCGCCTGTCAAATCGCCAAAGCGTTGCAAAGATGTCATGTCGGCGGCAGGACGGTCTTTGGCGCGGTTTTGTTTATGCGCTTCAAGCCAGATGGAGACGCCTGTGTAATTGGTGACGGCGGTGTCGAAGTAAGCCAATGGCCCAAGCGGTTTAAACGCATATATTCCGTAATGGGCTGCGGAATGCGGATTCTTTTCACCCTGATTGAGCCATTGCTCAAAAACAATCTCTTGCGCGACGGCGCGCTCGGCGGCGATCCCTTCCGCCCGTTGCCATCCGGTCAGGGCGGCGGCAGAGAACAGCAGTAAGAAAAGCAGCGTTGACCATGCGAGACGCCCATCGCGCCACATGTCTTTAAGCTCTCGTTTAGCGATGACAGTGATCATTTATTGAATGGGAACCTCAAATCGATAAATATATTTTGTAAAGTCGTCGATCAGCACATCGACGCGCAGATCCCATATGCCACCAATGACAAGCTGTCCGATTTCGGCTTCGTACATACCGGTCATTGAGTTTTCGAGGGGGATGGCAATCGCCTCAAGCCCAGCGGACGGTAAAGCCCATTCCGATGAGACATCCATCACATTGATCATCTTCCCGTCTTTATCCATAACATGCGCCATCATACTGTTAGGGCCGCGCTTGGAGGGCGTGAGAATGACTTGGACTGAATATCCCCTCTTCGTGATGGTTTGATCAAACCCGGTTGCGGCCCCCGTTGAAGCCATCGCCATCGTGGGCGCTTGTTCGGGCGCGCCTGTCGTGTCAGCAGCATAAGCAATCAGTTGCTCAATCATCTTGCCGGTGTCTGCACTGCTCTGCACCACTATGTTGCTCTCTTTTGCGGATGTTTGATCGATTAACGCGCGCGGTGGTGTGTATTGGCTCAGTGCTGTGGTGTGAATGAACACACCCATGATCAGTAAAACTTCAAACGCGATAGAGCGGCGCAAGCGTGTTGGCGCCTTTTCAGCCCCCTTTTCAATTGCAGGGGTCAAGGACACCTTGTTCCATGTGGCAAAGCCCAACAAGGCCGCCACAAGCACTAATTTAAGAATGAGCCGGAAACCGTAATCTGTATTCAACAGACTCTCAAACGTTTCCACTTGAATAAAACTGATGCCGATCCCGCTGAGAATGATCAACGCCACACTGATCACGGCGCAGAACGAAAACTCTTTCAGTAACAGGCTGCGCTCTTCTGTACTGCAAACACGCATGCTTTGTGCGAGAGGGATGAGGGCGCCAAACCAAAAGGCGACACAGAGCACATGGATAGCCACCATCGTGGTCATAAACCAGCGTGGGAAGGCGGTTGCGGCGTGGCCCGTCACTAAGAGGCCACTCAGGCTTAAAAGAAGCCCCACCCAAAGGACACGATCATTTTTTCGCCGCGACCACGAAAGAAAGCCACTCATTAAAATGACTAAGCCGATCACGCCTAAAATAAGGCTGGGCGCAAGCGTTGAGTTCCAGCCCATGCTCCACGTTTGCGCGGTGAAGAAACTGGAAACACCCATGCCCATCATTTCAGATCCGCCTAGTCCCACAGCCGCGATATAAGTGAGGCCAGCGACGCTTGCGCTGAGCAGACCCAGACGCGGAATGGACCGTTCTAATTGCGGCGGTAAGCGCACCAGCATACCAAAGAGAGCCAGGCCCGCCGCCATCAAAAGGCTAGCGAATTGCAAAATACGGTTAAGAGCAACCGGCGTCGTCCACATGTTTGTGGTCGCCGCTGTGTCTTGCGAAACGACGACGTCTGTGGCGGTGCTTGCAACATCGCCGAGGGTAAAGACAATCGTGCCGCCAACCGGATGGGTGTCGGCAGAAATCACCCGATAGGTGACAAGATAAACGCCATCGTCAAGGGTGTCGGCAAGATCGATGGCGATAGAGTGATTGATAATTTTGATGTCGCTGGGGGAGCCGACTTCCGTCCCTTGTGCGTCAAGGACTCTAAAGAAGACGGGCCCGACAGACTCGTTAAACGTCAATGTGATGGTTTTCGGAGACACATCAAGTTGCGCATCAGCCGCGGGATCTGATCCCATCAACACCGCATGAGCATATCCCTTCACCGGTGAGAGAAGGATGTAAGAGAATAGGCATACCGCGAGGACGCGGATAAATTGAGCCCGGATTATGTTGGTCTGATTGATAATCACACTCTCTCCCCAAAGCGAAGCGACTAGAAAATAGATAACTTAAATCTGTCTGAAAAGAGCATATTGCGGGGCAGGCGCAGATTACGAATCACGTGGTTTTCAGTGTTCATGTCACCTCTTAAGCCTGAGCTAAGACTGACAACGTATTTATTCGCGCGCCAGAAAAGAGGGTAGGAAAAATTACTTAAATCACTGTTTCTATTTGTGTTTTTCATTTTGAACAGGCTTGGAATCAGGGATAGACGCTTATCCTAAATCGTGGAATGATGCGCTCGGTTGTGCGGGGGCACATATTTGTTTTGGAGGAGATTCTCTATGAGAACGACAAAAGTATTTTTGGCTGCTGCGGCTGCCTTGGCAATGAGTTCTGCAACAGTGATGGCGGCTGGTCACTCCAGCGGTCCTGCTGCTGTCGCAACAGAAGGCGCTGGAAGTTGCACATATGTCATTAAAAATATGTTTGCTGGTCCGTTTGACGCCTGCTCAGAGCCTGTGGATGCGGCGAATTGCGACATTCTCGCAAATGAAGCTGAAAACAGCGGCGGTGAGCATTCAACAGGGGCGTGCAGCACCGAAGGTGTGATTGGCACATGTACGGTTGATGGCCTTGCAACCCATTATTACAGCGGCGATGCATTCGGTATCGAAATTGGTTGTGGGTTCCAAAGCGGGACATACACCTCTGGCGAATAAGTCAGACCTGAGACATGCAAAAAGGCGCCCCGCATTTCGCCGGGCGCCTTTTTTGTTTTCTCGTTTGGTTTAGTGGTCGCTAAACTGTGCCATGCGGAAAAATTCGCGCCGTGTTTTCGGACCATAGGTCACAAAACTGGGATCGGGCTGTTCGAGATAGGCTTGCTTTGTTGTTTCAACAATATCGTTTTTGGTGCGCATTTTGATTTCATCCGGCAAAATGCCATAAGGTTTTGCGGCATTGAGACCGAACACTTTTTTGCGAATCTCATCTGTAAGTTTCGGATAGCCGTATTTTTCCTGGAACTCATCTGAGATTTGGAATGTCCGGAAGGCCTGAATTTGGTCTTGCGGTGATCCGTACCAAATGCAATCCGTGCCCCAGACCACATAATCCTCCCCAACATGTTTAAGAAGTTTGCCGATCACATGGGCCGCTTGATCGGGTTCACGCATCAAGAAACGCCAGGTTGATCCGAGCTCCGCATACACATTGGTGTTGGTCTCTGCAGTGATTCCATTGGCAATTAAGGAATTGATCAAACCATCAATGCCAATTTCAGCAGTTGTATCAAGTGGGCCTTCGATATGCTCTTGGTCATAGCCGGAATGATAGATCATAAAATTCATATCTGGATATTGCCGGGCAGCCGGTCCGACATCGCGGCAATAACTATACTTCACGTTCTTGTTGCCCATCATCAGGAAGGGCAGGCCTTTGTGAATGCAGAGATTGTTGACGCCAATGTCACGGGCATTGGTGATATATTGATGTCCGAGATCATCATCTAAATAGAAGCCTGACGTAGGCGTGAGACCATATTGCGTATAGGTTTTAAATGCGCTGACATTATATGTCTCATGCACTTCGGCCATGGCTTCTAGATCTCCGGGGATGGTGGCCATGCAGCGCCCATGCAGGAGAAGACGGTGTGTGTCCCCAAGAGCTTCCACGGCATCGCGTGTTGCGGCGCCTTCGCTATATTCAGGAATCGTTTTTTCTTTATACAGAGGGCCGAAGGTCAGAACCGCTATATCGGTGTCACTGTCCATGAACACTTCTTTGATGTAGGCGTCGCCATCAAGACAGCGTAGATGCCCGTTTTCCCCTTCATCGGCATAATCACAGGCCGTGTGCGGCGCGAAGAATTTAAAACCGGGCGCGAGCGTTTTCTTGATGCCTTCTCGCCATGATTCAACCCGGCCGACATGGTGTCCTTGAATATCGAAAATAAACTCGTTTTTCCGGAGAGCCGACATGGCTAACTCTTGATCAAGGGCCGCGTCTTTTGGCAGATCATAAAAGCCGCCGGTTTTGTCAAAGGCGGCATGAGCTTGGTTGAACGCAAGGAGAGTGCTGGCTGCGCCGCAAGACGAGATCAAAAAGTCGCGCCGGTCTTTCGCCGTGCGGCGGCTATGTTCGGTGGCCTGCTTATGTGCGTGTTCATTGGCGACCATATTATGTTTGGCCAAAGGCCTTGGCATAAATTCGCCATTGCTGGTCGTGTCGATTTTAATGGGTAAGCGTGTGCCGTCCGGATCTAGTTTGCCCGTCATGATCAGTCCTCCCTCATAGTCTATCCCGCACAGCATAACCGAATGAATCTGCAATGGGGTCGAAAAAGACAACTCCCGGTGTTTTTTTCGTGCGGCAATTCTCTATGTCCAATTGATGAACACGCATTTGTGCAGTGGCTATTTTGTAAGCTGCATCTAGCCTAGCATCCATAATCAACACTCAGTTTGGGGAGATTAAATATGAGCAAGCGTGACGTGATGGACTTCACAAGACGAGGACTTATAGGGACGGCGGGCGCCGGTGTTGCGGCTGCGCCATTGGCCGCTTGGGGCGGGGCATCGCGTGACGCGCTTTCGGATTACGAAAAAGCGAATGAAGCACTCGTTACCCGCTTTTGTGAGGACTGGGCGTCGCAGGACGTCGAAAAACTGATTCCTTATCTTGCAGACGATATTGAATATCATGTTTGGGAAGGCGGGCTGATCGTCAACGGCCATGATGAGTTTCGCAAAGGTATGGCGGGATTTATGAACGGCATGAAAGAGATTCGCTGGGAAACACACCGTTCTGCCGCAATGGGTGACCTCGTGATCAATGAACGCACCGATTATTTCATTATGCAAAATGGCAAGGATATGCCGAACTCACCTTTTCATGTGACCGGTGTGTTCTTGGTGCGCGATAACAAAATTAAATATTGGAAAGATTATAATCTCAGCCAAGATGATGCATGATCATAAATGATGATCTTTGACGTGTTGCAATAATCCGGCGGCCGCCTCTTCAATGAGATCCATCATATAGTCAAACCCCTCGTCACCGCCATAATAAGGGTCGGGGACATTCAGGTCTGTGCGTTCCCGTCCATGACTGAGCAGAAGTGTGATCTTATCGTGATGTTCTGGAGGTGAGAGGGCGCGGAGATCGAAGAGATTGTCTTCGTCCATGGCGATCACCAAGTCGAACGATTCAAAATCACTGATATGCACTTTACGCGCCCGCAAAGACGATATGTCAAAACCGCGGCTCAGAGCCGAATTTTGTGCTCGGGGGTCTGGGGCTTTACCGACATGCCAAGCGCCTGTCCCTGCTGAATCAATCTGTACACGAGTCTCAAGACCGGCCCTTTGCACGGCACTGCGAAAGACGCCTTCCGCGCTTGGCGAGCGGCAGATGTTGCCGAGACACACAAAGAGAATACGTATAGGTTCACTCATGCGGCTTTCATAACATACATAGGCCAAAAAGAAGAAGGATGGGGTCAAAAAAGAAGGGCGGCGAGGAATCCCGCCACCCTTCAAAAACTTTGTTTGCCCGTGTCTTATTCGGCGGCTGCTTTGCGCTCCACCCGGTCCTGGATTGTTGGAATCGATTCCAACACCCAGTTTTTCGATGTCCGGCGTTCAGGACACGGAATAGCAAAGGCCGTATCCTTGTTGTTGCGTGCTTTAAATGCTTCGGTGTCAATGCGCCAGCCATTGTTATCGAATTTCTCAAGCCATTCCCGATACGCAACGATCGCTTTATCGGCGGGGACGAGAACTTCTTTCGCATTCGACATCGGCGTTTTGGTGGGATAGACCTCTAAGAGGACGTCAATGTCCTGCTGCGCAATTTCTTTATTCCGCGCGTGAATCGGCCCATCCATTTCAGGTTCCAGCATGAAGTTCCGCATGTTCAGGAAGAAGATGCGGGTGTGGGTTTCGTCCACAGGCTGTTCGAAGAAATACTGCCGGAAGCCCATGACCGGGGTGGGATTGATGTGGGTAATCACCGTGTTCGGTCCATAGGTGCCGCCGCCGGCCCACAGGTCACCGGATTCTTTGCGCGTATCGCCCCAGGTTTCTTCTTTCAGAGGCGGCGCATTAAAGCGGTGCATAAACCAGAAGCCCCACCCTTGATTGTGATCTTCGGTGTCATAATCGCGCACGTGATAGGTATCGCGGTTAATGCCTGTGAAGCCGTGTGTTGGGTGGACGAATTCGTTATGGGCTGGGTCGAGTGCGTTTTCAATCGACCGTTCATAGTTGTAATCTACTTCAAGGATGAGAACGGAATTTGCCCGCCATTTTGGATCGCCATATTCTTCCACTTCGAGAAGCGGTGGACGCTCTTCTTCCGGCAGGTCGCCAAGGAACGCGAACACAATCCCGTATTTTTCTTCGACAGGATAGGAATCGACCTTGGCGCGGGCAGGGGTCTTATTGCCATAGCCAATGGACGGAATATTGACGCACTCGCCTTTCCCGTTAAATTCCCAGCCGTGGTAAGGGCAAACGATACAGCCATCGACAATGCGCGGCGCATCACCGGCAGACCACGCGCCGCCCAAAGACCCGCCGCGGTGCACGCAGGTGTCACTCAACACAGCAGCTTTGCCATCTTTATCGCGAAACGCGACCAAGTTGACGCCCAGCACCATTTGTTTGACAGGCTGATCCCCTAAATCTTCACTACGAACGATGGGGTACCAAAAATTGATATACATGATGGTTGTCCTCCCTCGGATAATCATGTGGTTAAACTCTGACACCTGTCGTAACGTAAGAGACCAGCAGATGCGTTGATCCAGGTCAAAAGTTACTGAATGGTAGATTTATATTTAAGCTATTGTAATTAAAAGAAAAAGGGCGGTCCGAAAACCGCCCTTTGAAATAACTTTTGGTCTTTGAGCGCTTATTCAGCCGCTGCTTTGCGCTCAACCCGGTCTTGGATTGTTGGAATGGATTCCAAAACCCAATTCTTTGAGGTGCGCCGTTCTGGGCTTGGGATGGCAAAGGCGACATCTTTATTATTGCGCGCATGGAACGCTTCAGTGTCGATCCGCCATCCGGAATTGTCGAATTTTTCGAGCCACTCGCGATACGCAACAATCGCTTTATCTGCAGGCATCAGGACTTCCTTGGCATTCGACATCGGTGTTTGCGCCGGATAGACCTCTAACAACACATCAATGTCTTGCTGTGCGATGACTTTATTGCGTGCATGGATCGGCCCATCCATTTCTGGATCAAGCATAAAGTTCCGCATGTTGACGAAGAAAATCCGTGTGTGGTTTTCATCAACGGGCTGTTCAAAGAAGTATTGACGGAACCCTTGTTTCTCTTCATTGAAAATGATGTGTGTAATCACAGTGTTCGGGCCATGCGTGCCGCCGCCAGCCATGGTGCTGCTACTGTCTTTCTTGGTGTCGCCCCAGGTGTCGTCTTTCAAAGGCGGCGCCCAGAATTTATGCATGAACCAGAATCCCCAGCCTTGCGTATGGTCTTCGCAATCATAATCGTTCACTTTGTAATCGGCGCGGTTCTCACCAGAGAAACCGTGCGTCGGGTGAACAAACTCATTATGTGCTGGATCAAGCGCATTCTCAATGGAGCGTTCGTAATTGTAACCGACTTCGAGAATGAGGACGGAGTTCGCGCGCCATCCCTCTTGGCCATACTCTTCGATGTCCAACAGCGGCGGGCGCTCTTCTTCCGGCAGATCGCCAAGGAACGCAAAAACGATGCCGTATTTTTCTTGCACGGGATAAGAATCGATCTTGGCCCGCGCAGGCGTTTTGTTGCCATAGCCAATGGATGGGATATTGACGCACTCGCCTTTCCCGTTAAATTCCCAGCCATGGTAAGGGCAGACGATACAGCCATCGACAATGCGCGGGGCATCGCCTGCAGACCACGCGCCGCCTAAAGACCCACCGCGGTGAACGCAGGTATCACTTAAGACAGCGGCTTTGCCTTCTTTATCCCGGAAGGCTACCAGATTGACCCCAAGCACCTTTTGCTTCACAGGCTGATCACCCAGATCTTCGCTGCGTACAATCGGGTACCAAAAATTGATATACATAATCTCTCTCCCTGTCAGTGTTCGGATAGTTCGGTGGGGAACTTAACGAAGAATCTCGGAAGGTGTGTTGATCTTGATCAAATACCTGGTAGTAACCTGCGAGTCGTTCTTAACCACACACAAAAAGGGCGGCGGTCATAACCGCTCGTCGTTTATACGTATATCAAGATATTATTCGCTAGCCGTCATGGTTTTGCGGTCAATGCGCCAGCCATAATTGTCGAATGTCTATAGCCATTCACGATATGCGCTTGTCACTTGTCATCACACGGATTATCTTTAACCTCTTGATAAAAAATAGATATTCACAGGTAATCCGCTGACCGCCGCACCCTGCATCATCGTGAATCCACATGCGCGTTCTGGCGCTTGGCAGCGCCCGTGGCAGCGGATTAAGACACGCTTCGCGCCATGGATGGCTGACGGCGCTACGTGTATCATCACTGAGGAGGCGGGACATGCCAGCGATGTGGCGCGGCGGGCGCTTCATGATGGCGCCGAGTTGATTATCGCTGTTGGGGGTGATGGCACCGTCAACGAAGTGTTGAATGGTTTCTTCGATCAAGGTGCATTGATCAATCCACAGGCCGAGCTTGGTCTGGTGATGACGGGGACGGGATCGGATGTGCAGCGGTCCCTCTGGACAGCGCATGACATCGAATCTGTGATTGCGCGGTTGGCCATGCCAGCAGCACAGGCAATTGATATTGGCTGTTGTGAGATTGAGGGACGCACCCATTCTGTTGTGCGGTATTTTCTCAACGTCGCCACTCTAGGCATGAGTGGTGAGGTTGCGCGTCTTGTCAATCAGTCGCGCTTTATCAAACGGTTTGGCCCGCGTTTAACCTATCTTATTCCAAGCATGATGGCGGGACTGACCTATCGCAACAAAGATATCCATGTGCAGATCGATGATCACCCCACCATGCGCGCCTGCATCAACAGCATTGCGATCTGCAATGCCCGTTATTTTGGTGGGGGAATGATGATTGCCCCCGATGCCGATATGCAAGATGGCTTTCTGGATGTGGTCACGATTGGGGATGTGAATGCGGTAGAGATGGCGCTGCAATTACCGCGCGTTTATCGCGGAACGCATCTGTCCCATCGGAAAGTCGCCCATCAACGGGCGCGGCGCATTTCACTCCGCATGGACGATAACCTGGTTGCAGCGATGAATGTAGATGGCGAATACTTTGATGTGCGCACCCTCACCTGCGCAATTATGCCCCAAGCGCTCAAAATACGCGGCGTATAACGGAAGCTCAGTATCTTGCGCGCAACCTACCGAATGGAAGTGTTTTCGCCGCATATCAAATGCAAGGTTTTAGCTGTGCTGCATGGCTCCTGACGTTATTATGCTTAACGATGTATTATGGGTCATATATCCGACCCGTGGTTGGCATTTTTATAATGATCTGAGAAGTGATCACAGAATTGTGCAGATGCGTAATGGCTATGGTAGTATAGTATTGAGGAAACGCAGGCATAAATATGTCAGTTGATGCGTATGCGAAACACCTTGGGAGAGGATAAACGATCATGAAATACATGAAAAAAATTATGGTTGTCGTGGCGTCTGCGGCTTTGGCGACAGGGGCCTTTGCTGGTGCACATAAGTCCGGCGAAATGGATATGGACAAGATGATGGCCAAAATGAAAGCACTTGGTCAGTATTCAGGTCTTGAAGGAGAAGAGCAAGCACTCGGTGAAGCTGTTGCGGCGGCCATTGCTTCGCAAGGGGCAGCCGGAGATGAGCGCTATAATTTTGAAGGCCGTGAAGAAGATCTTGGCCGCGCTGTGTCCAATGTGGTCAAAACCATGAACCACAATGATTCGTATCAGCATCTTCAAAACGATGCGCTGGTGAAAATGACACTCGGTCATATTCAGTTTGCCAAAGACAATGACATGATGGCGCAAGCGGTTGAGCAAGACCTCCGTGTGACCTATCCGATGATGTCCCGTGTCGGCAAAATGATTGAGATGACCGGTGACAAAGAACTCGCCCTGACAGCCATGTTTGACCAAACCACATGCTTCTACCAATTGGTGGATGAGCGTGATCGGACAGATGGCAAGGTGGTTTACAAAGCCCCATTCAATGAGCTGCTGGAGATCACCAACAAGATGGGACAATATGATCTGACCGCAGAAGAAATTCATGAACAATGGACCAAGCCGCGTTACCAAGGCTATGCCAAAATTCTCGGTGTTGATTTGATCGTGTCTGACATTGATGAAGACGGCAATATCACGGTGCAAATTGCGCCAACGAGTTAAGAAACTCCGCAATTACGCGTTTAAAGGGGCTGCCGTGCAGCCCCTTTTTTGTGGGGGATTGCGCTTTTATAGATCACACGTTTGCGGTTACACTGTGACCGTAAAGGGAGACCGCATATGAGCGACGAGACAATCGTCCCATTTCAACATCCATCACCGTCACAAGGCCGTGGGACTTATGCTGTGGCCCATGAACGCTGGGCTGAAACGGTGTCGGCGGCGGATCAAGAGTGGATCAAACGCATGATCCCGGCGGAAGTGCCGGTGGCGCTTGTCTATAACGGGCTGTCCCATGTGGTGATGATGATGACGCCAGCGGACCTGCATGACTTTGCCGTCGGCTTTAGCCTCACCGAAGGGATCATTGAAAGTATTGACGAATGTCTCGAAGTGTCCATCCAGCGCGCTGATGAGGGCATTGTCCTGAATGTCACCATTCCTGAGAGCCGCTATCAAACCTTACGCACGCGGCGGCGCAATTTGGTGGGGCAAACCGGATGCGGGGTGTGCGGTTTTATTGAGCTCGAAAATGTCGTGCGCCCTTTACCGCAAATTGACGTCAAACCGCGCCTGACATTTCAAGCAGCACGGGATGCTTTGCAAGACCTGCCGACGTGGCAAAAACTAAATGCGCGCTCGGGCGGTGTGCATGCCGCGGCATTTGCCGCCTGGGATGGTGCGATTGTCGATGCCCGCGAAGATGTCGGCCGTCACAATGCATTTGATAAACTGATCGGGGCATTGGCTCTGCAGGGGATCGACTCTGCGTCTGGCTTTGCGGTGCTGAGTTCCCGGTGCTCTTATGAGTTGGTGACCAAAGCTTTAGCGGCGCGGATGAGCACATTGGTGACCATCTCTGCGCCAACGGAGCTCGCGATACGGATCGCGGCGGAGCATCAATTGACTTTGGTCGCGCAGGCGCGCGAGGAGTCTATGCTGTGTTTTCATGATCCATTCCATCTGTTTGATGGATTGGGGTAATTCTTTGAGGGAGGCTTGATGATTTATCCAACAACGCGGCGCAGATTTTTAGGGGGAGCGGGTGCGCTTGGCCTCACAGCTCTCACTGGGCCGACCTATTGTGCCACCGGTGCAGGGGTGAATGCAGCGGAGGTGACGCCAACTCTCGACCTGACCAACAAAGAAGACGCGCTCACCGCCATGGTGAAAATGCGCGGGTCTTTGGAAGCGGTCGATGTGCCCCATTGGTATTACGGCATCATCTATGCGGTGCTGCCGGGCAAGGCGGCGTTTCCTTTGGTCGAGTTTGAAGGCTCGGAGATCGATTATTATGAACGCCAAGCCGATGGGTCGTATAAGGCTTACGGCGCGACGGTGAGTTACTTTAAAGACGTGCGCACGCGCGAGGTTCTACAAACCTGGACAAACCCGATCACGGAACAAGTGGTCGAGGTGCAGCCCAACACCATCAATGTCAAAGCGCATTATATTTACACGCCGAACGGGTTTAAGCGCTCCGACGATCCGCGGCCGATTCCCGAAGATGGCAGCATCACCGACTCCCTGAAATGGACCGAGAACGGCCCGATGGTGTGGATGCAAATGAACCGTCCGTATCCGGAAGGTGTGCCGCTTGCTGAACATCAAGAGGTTTCGGGACCATTGGCGGAATTGCATGATCCCAATATGGATCGGGTGAACGCCTATGGGGCGCCGGTCTATATTTCACCCTATCTTTCGTGGATGAAAATGGATGGCGTCGAAGGGCACACTGTCTGGGCGGGGCCGGCGCGTAAACTGCATCGCGTTGAGGAGTATCCCAAAGACATGTTGGCTCGGATGGAGCGCGATTACCCGCACAAACTCACAGCGAAACCGGGGTGATGTTCTACTTCTTAATTCCCTCTCCCTTTGAGGGAGAGGGCTAGGGTGAGGGTGTACTGATTATGTGAGTCCCTTAATCCTTAACACGTACTCTTTCCCCCTCATCCTCACCTTCTCCCCAAGGGGGAGAAGGGATTTTCTAATCGATTGTTTATGACCAACGATAAAACCGACATCACCACCCGCACCCTTGCCGACTACACCGCCACGGCGGAGCGTTTTTGGCAAGGCACCAAAGATCACGACGTGTCGCAGAATGTCACGGCGCTCTTAGACGCGATCGAGGGTGACGGGTCCTATACCATTCTCGATTTTGGCTGTGGGCCGGGGCGCGATCTGCTGGCATTCCAATCTATGGGGCATATTCCGGTGGGCCTGGACGCCATGCTGCCTTTCGTCGAAAAGGCGCGCGCCATGGTCGGCTGCGAAGTGTGGCAGCAAAATTTTCTCAGCTTAGATCTGCCGGACGCGCATTTTGATGGCGTTTTCGCCAATGCGAGTTTGTTTCATGTGCCAAGCGCTGATCTGCTGCGTGTGCTGTCGGAACTCCACGCTACATTAAAACCGCGTGGTGTGCTCTTTGCCTCGAACCCCCGCGGCGGCAACCAGGAAGGCTGGAACGGCGCCCGCTATGGCGCTTATCATGATGAGGACGCGTGGTCGGCCTATTGCGAAAACGCAGGCTTTACGTTGATCGATCATTACTACCGTCCCCCCGGCCTGCCGCGCGAGCAACAACCCTGGCTGGCGACGGTGTGGCGGAAAATTTAAGTCCCCTCTCCCTTTTAAAACCATTCCTTGACCCTTCGAGACGGGGCTTCGCCCCTCCTCAGGATGAAGGAATGGTTTTGATAAGGCCTTCATCTTGAGAGCCTGTCCCGGACCTGATCCGGGAAGCGAGCAAAGCGAGCGTCTCGAAAGGTCGAAGGCCGTCTTGCAAACCCCTCGCAGGGATTCAACTCGCTGCACGCGCCACTGCGTACCGATAAAACGCATTCCTTCCTACCAGAGTCGCAAACAACGATTCGGAAGGAAACGACTATGGCGCGCTATTACGTGAATATGAATCCACAGGATAATGGTGATCATGAGGTTCACAAATCAGGATGTTATTGGCTAGGCTTAGTGAAGAATAAAAAGTTTCTCGGGATCTACACATCCTGTACCCCTGCGGTGAAAGAAGCGAAAAAAACATATCCCACCGCAAATGGTTGCTACCATTGCTCCAGGCCTTGTCACACAACTTAATTTCCGCAATGTCATCCCGGCCTTGAGCCGGGATCCATTAGCGTTGCTGTATATAAACGATCTATTACATAGCAAGCTGAGCTGTCATTGGATCCCTGTGTGTTTGATTTGTGCTTAGATGGGTATGGGCGGGAGACCGTTGGATCCCTGGTTTTTGAAGACCGCGATCCGGCCCGGCTCCCCGCCC
>JANQLI010000139.1 GCA_028280675.1 Alphaproteobacteria bacterium | reverse complement strand
CGTTTCGGCATTGAGCCCCTGCCCCCTGGCCTCACTTTCTGGCACCCGACAACACTCGTCGGCACCTGGTTTGGACTTGGATTGCTGCGCCCGGCGCCTGGCACGCTCGGAGCGCTGGGCGCTCTTCCCTTTGCGTGGGTGTTCATGAGTAGCGGCGGATGGACGTATCTTCTCGCGGCAACAGTTGCGATGACAATCTTAGGCATTCGCGTGTCTACGGATTACAGCAAGGCCATTGGCGGTGACGATCCACAGTCTGCGGTGATCGATGAAGTTGTCGGTGTGTGGATCGCGCTTCTTGCAGCACCTTTGACGTGGAGCGGGTTTTTCGTCGCCTTTGTCACTTTTCGGTTTTACGACATCCTTAAACCCTGGCCGGTCAGTTGGGCCGACCGGAAACTCAAAAGCGGTCTTGGCGTCATGATGGATGATGTGTTTGCGGGTCTTTATGCATTGATCGTTGTTTATCTCTGCCGCGTTTGGGGGTTATTGGGATGAGTATCTTTTCGCATGAGTTGACGCAACGCGCCGCTGTTCTTCTAGCGCACGCCCGCGATAGAGGCGTGAAACTTGCGTTTGCCGAATCGTGCACTGGCGGATTAATCGCAGCGCTCTTTACTGAAATTCCCGGCTCATCGGATGTGGTTGACCGAGGGTATGTCACCTATTGCAATCAGGCGAAACAAGAGCTTCTGGATGTGCCAGAAGGTTTCTTTACGCCGCAAGGCCCTGGCGCTGTCAGTGAAGAGACGGCTTGTATGATGGCGGAAGGCGCATTGAATCATTCGCGCGCTCACATCGCCATTGCCGTCACCGGCATTGCCGGGCCCGCCAGTGACGATAGCGCCAAACCTGTCGGTCTGGTGCATATCGCCCTCGCCCGCAACGACGGCGCAACACTGCATCAGGCGCATCAATTTGGCGACATTGGGCGCGGCCAGGTGCGGATGAAGACCGTTGAGGCAGCACTCTCGTTGTTAGAGAACGTGCTTACGTCATAACATGGTCATCCTGGACAAGAGCAAAGCTCGCAGATCCGGGATCTATAACCATACACATAAACGCTACACAAAGATCCCGGTTCTCAGGCTACGCCATCGGCCGGGATGACATCTAAATATTCTACGACCCATAAAGCGCATCGGCGCGTTTGATAAAGGCGCTCACCATGCGCCTGACCGCTTCGTCAAATACCTTATTTATGAGGAGGCGCAGGGCAAGACTCTTAAATTCGAAGTCGATAAAAAATTCAATGACACATGACCCATCTTCCTGTTCTTGGAATGACCATGTGTTGTGAAGATATTTAAAAGGCCCCTCAAGATAGTCGATCTCAATCGTGCGTTTGTCGCGGTGGGCATTCACCTGACTGGTGAATTTTTCGCGAACGGCTTTAAACGCGACCATCATGTCGGCTGTGATCTGATCATGTTCACCCATCCGTTCATGATGACGAATGCGCATCCCTGTGCACCAGGGCAGAAATTCAGGGTACTTCCCAATATCCAGCACAAGGTCATACATTTGTGCAGGTGTATGGTGTGCAGGCAGCCGTTCAGAATATTTGGGCATTGCGCGGCACCCTACCCTTGTTTCGCGGCACGAGCAGCTTTGAGTTTCGCGAAATCCTCGCCTGCATGGTGGGATGACCGCGTGAGGGGACTAGAGGACACCATCAAGAACCCTTTGGCGTAAGCGATTTTCTCATAAGCGGCGAATTCGTCTGGCGTGACGAAGCGCTCAATCGCGGCATGTTTTGGTGTTGGCTGAAGATATTGCCCAATGGTCAAGAAATCGACACCGGCTGAGCGCATATCATCCATCACTTGCATAATCTCTTCGCGGCTTTCGCCAAGGCCCACCATCAAACCGGATTTTGTGAATTGGTTGGGATCAATCTCTTTAACTTTTTCGAGCAAGCGCAAAGAATGAAAATAGCGCGCGCCAGGACGGATTTTGAGATAATTGCGCGGCACTGTTTCGAGATTGTGATTAAACACATCCGGCTTACCTGAAATACAAAGCTCCGCCGCGCCTTCTTTGCGAAGGAAATCAGGCGTAAGGATTTCAATTGTTGTGCGCGACGATGATCCACGAATAGCCGCAATGACATCGACAAAATGCTGTGCGCCGCCATCATCCAAATCATCCCGATCCACACTGGTGATCACCACGTGATTGAGACCAAGCTTGGCCACGGCATCAGCCACATTTTTCGGTTCATCCGGATCGAGTGGTCCAGGCAAGCCCGTTTTGACATTGCAGAAGGCGCAGGCCCGCGTGCAAGTATCCCCCATAATCATCATCGTGGCGTGACGCTGGGACCAGCATTCCCCCATATTCGGGCAGGCTGCTTCCTCACAAACTGTGTGCAGGTTGTTGTCCTGAATGATTTTTTTGGTTTCGTTATAGACCGGCGATCCGGGCGCTTTCACCCTGATCCATTTCGGCTTGCGCTGGATTGGATTGTCCGGGCGATTGCGTTTTTCGGGGTGGCGGAACTCTTGCTTTTTGCTGAGATCCGGTCCGCCAAATTTATCGACAATGGTTACCATGGGGCGATGTTAAAGCGTATGCACTCACAAAAGTATAGGCATAACTGACGCATATCAGGAATGCGTACTTATAAAAAACGAACGTATAATTCTGTTTTTGAACTAGTGCGTCTTATTATGCTGCACTCTTTAGTCCCATAAAGTACCAAACGATGACACCCAGCAACGGGAAGACGATCACAACAGCCGTCCAGATCGCCTTTTTGATTGTCTATTACACTCCACCATACTTATGATTGAAATCTTCATCACTCATTACGAGGAAAAGTATAGCTTCTATAAAACCAATTATTACAGGGATAAATGTCCAGCAAAACAACAAATAAATAATTCCCCAACCGATCCGGCCTAAATAGAATTTATGGAACCCAAATCCTCCAAGAAAAAATGCAAAGAGTGCTGCAGCAATTTTGGATTTTCCATTAGGAGCAATTGACATTGGATTGGTCGCCGCAGATTGCTGCCTTACTCCACATTTGGGACAAATTTCTGCTTTTGCATTGATTATCTCACCGCATTCTTGGCAGTATTTTTCGTCTTCGTTCTTTTGTTGCGCGACATCTCTCGTCATTATAACTATCTCCGCTATAAACAATCATTCCTTCCAATAGACTACTTACTGGCAACCAAAATTGAGCTATACAAACTCTCGAATGTTCGCTTTTGGCTACAAACGGACACTAGAACAACTATTCCGAGATGTCTGCACTTACCTCAAAGCGGACTTAAATGTGCAGGGCGCGGCCATAGGCATCGAGAACAGACTCGTGCATCATTTCACTCAATGTGGGATGCGGGAAGATGGTGTGCATGAGGTCCGCTTCGGTGGTTTCCATGGTTTTAGCCACCGCATAGCCTTGAATGAGTTCAGTCACTTCCGCGCCAATCATATGAGCCCCAAGAAGCTCGCCTGTCTTTTCATCAAAGACCGTCTTGATCATGCCTTCCGGTTCACCGAGGGCGATGGCTTTGCCATTGCCAATAAACGGAAAGCGCCCGACTTTGACTTTGTGGCCTTTGTCTTTCGCTGCTGCTTCTGTGAGCCCGACACTGGCAACTTGCGGCCAACAATAGGTGCAGCCGGGTATGTTGCTTGTGTCCATCGGATGCACGCCTTTGACGCCCGCGATCTTCTCGACACAGATCACACCTTCATGAGAGGCTTTGTGGGCCAACCACGGCGGCCCTGCTACATCACCAATGGCGTAAACACCAGGCGCGCCGGTTTCACACCATTCATTGATCACCACATGCCCGCGATCCACGTTGACGCCTGCTTCTTCCAAACCGAGATTTTCTGTGTTGCCGACAATGCCCACCGCCAAGATGACACGGTCCACGGTCAGCGTCGATGTTTTCCCGTCTTTGTCTTTGAGCGTCGCTGTGACATTTGTCTTACTGGTTTGGAGTTTTTCAACGGTCGTACCGGTGTGGATCGCCATGCCCTGCTTTTCGAAAGCTTTTTGCGCGGCGGCGGAAATCTCTGCATCTTCCACTGGTAATATCCGGTCCATGACTTCGACAACGGTAGTCTTGGCGCCAAGGGTGTTAAAGAAACTCGCAAACTCAATACCGATGGCACCAGAGCCCACAACCAAGAGCGATTTCGGTGTGTCTTCGGGAACAAGCGCGTCTTTATAGGTCCAAATGCGTTTGCCATCCGGCTCAAGACCCGGCAGTGTTCGCGCACGGGCGCCGGTGGCGAGGATAATGTGTTTCGCAGAGACGTCTTCGACTTTGCCGTCTTTGGTGACGGATACAACACCTTTACCTTTGAGCTTCCCTTCCCCTTCGATCAGCGTCACTTTGTTCTTTTTAAGAAGAAAGTTCACGCCAGTTGAGAGTTGATTGGCCACTTTGCGCGATCGTGCGACAATCTTTTTGAGATCAAATGTCACGCCCGATGCAGAGAGCCCGTATTCGTCTGCATGCTGCATCAGATGATAAAGTTCTGAGGACCGCAGCAAAGCCTTTGTCGGGATGCACCCCCAGTTGAGACAAATCCCACCGACATGTTCGCGCTCAATCACGGCTGTGTTTAAGCCCAATTGCGCCGCGCGAATAGCCGCCACATACCCACCGGGCCCCGACCCGATCACCACAAGATCAAACACTTTGGTCATGCTTAGTTTCGTCTCTTCGTCCATAAAATAACCTCCTGATAGGAGGTTCTTATACCGACCATTTCCTTTGTCCTTCGAGACGGGACTGTGTCCCTCCTCAGGATGAAGGAAATGGTTATAAGGCCTTCATCTTGAGGAGCTCGCGCAGCGAGCATCTCGAAAGGTCGAAGGCCTTATTTCCTCATCTTACAACAACATGGTCACAGGGTCTTCGATATAGCCCTTGAAATATTTCAGCCATTCGGCGCCGAGCGCGCCATCGGAGACGCGATGGTCCACAGACAGCGTGACGGACATCACGGTCGCGACGGCCAGCGCGCCGCCTTTGACGACAGGGCGCTGTTCCCCTGCGCCGACGGCAAGGATCGCGCCGTGGGGTTGATTGATAATCGCGCTAAATTCTTTGATACCGTACATACCAAGGTTTGAGATGGAGAAGGTGCCGCCTTGATATTCTTCCGGCATGAGTTTGCGGTCGCGGGCACGCGCCGCCAAATCTTTCATGCTTTCAGAGATGTCTTGCAAACCTTTGTTTTCTGCTTGCCAAATAATCGGTGTGATCAAGCCTCCCTCAATGGCCACGGCGACGGCAATGTCGGCGTGATGATGCAAGAGCATCGTTTCACCGGCGTAACTTGCATTGACGCCAGGCACTTTTTTGAGCGCAAGCGCGGAAGCGCGAATAATGAAATCATTGACGCTTAGCTTATAGGCGCCATCGGCTTTGGCATTGAGCTCTTTGCGCAGCGCCAGCAAATGATCCATCTCACACTCAACCGTGAGCGGGAAATGCGGGACTTGCTGTTTCGACTCGGTCATGCGGCGCGCAATGACTTTGCGCATGCCATCAAGAGGCACTTCCTCATAAGTGCCCGGCTTGACGCCAAGGTCGGTAGGCATCGTTTCTGGCGCTCGCAGCGGGATGACCTCCGCTGTGGCCGTGGCAGGCGTCAGACCAACCGCGCCGCTTGAGGCCGCTTCCACATCCCGTTTCACAACGCGGCCACCAGGCCCCGTGCCTTGTATCGCCGCGATGTCGATACCGGCCTGCGCAGCAAGGCGTTTCGCCAAGGGGGATGCTTTCACGCGCTCCCCCGCCACAGCGGATATTGGCGTCACACTTGGGGATGGCGTGGAGGTCGGTGCGGGTGCTGACTGTGGTGCTGGCGTTGGTTGTTCGGCCACTTCAACTTTGGACGCAGCCTCTGCCGGGGCAGAAATTGAAGCGCCCTCAATGGCGCTGGCGTTCTCCCCGTCTTCCAGCAACATGGCAATCGGCGTGTTCACCTTCACACCCTCAGACCCATCAGCCACCAAAATCTTCCCGATGACACCTTCATCCACCGCCTCCACTTCCATGGTGGCTTTGTCGGTTTCAATCTCGGCGATGACATCGCCCGAGGCCACGCTCTCGCCTTCATTGACCAGCCATTTGGCGAGTGTTCCTTCTTCCATGGTCGGTGAGAGAGCGGGCATCAAAATGGGTATTGGCATGGGTTTGTCCCTTAATCGTCCTTCAGATATGGGATGAACATCGCATAAGAAGTCTCGAAAGATCCTATCAAAATTGTGTTTTAAATTCTGTGTTTGCAGCATATTCATGCGGCAAAAGGAATCATATTGGCTATATATACCAGATCTTTAGGCGTTCTCGGCATCCCATTGCGCGAAACGACTCAATCGGCATAACACACCTGTTTCACAGCGGTGACGACCTTTTCCGCATTTGGCAAGCTCAATGCTTCGAGATTGGCGGCGTAAGGCAATGGCACGTCTTCTTGATGCACGCGAGCGACAGGCGCATCGAGATAGTCAAAGGCCTTAGCCATAACGCGCGTGGCGATTTCTGCGCCAATGCCATGCTGGCCCCATCCTTCTTCAACGGTGACGAGACGGTTTGTCTTCATTACTGATTGCACCACCGTCTCGCTATCGAGCGGACGGAGAGTCCGGAGGTCCACAACTTCGGCGTCAATACCTTCCCCAGCTAACTGCTCAGCCGCCTCAAGAGCCCATTCAACCCCGCGGCTATGCGCCGAGATGGTCACATCAGTTCCCTTACGCACGAGTCTTGCTTTGCCAATGGGCAAGACATAATCGTCTAAAACAGGCACATCGAAACGCTGCCCGTAGAGAATTTCGTTTTCAAGAAAGATCACCGGGTTCGGATCACGGATCGCCGCTTTCAAAAGCCCTTTTGCATCAGCAGCGCTATAAGGTGAAATCACTTTCAGACCGGGCACATGCGCATACCATGCCCCGAAGCATTGACTATGCTGTGCGGCGACGCGCGCCGCAGCCCCATTCGGACCACGGAACACCATCGGCGCACTCATTTGACCGCCAGACATATAGCGCGTTTTCGCCGCACTATTGATGATCTGGTCAATCGCCTGCATCGCAAAGTTAAAGGTCATAAATTCAACGACAGGCTTCAAGCCGCCAAAGGCAGCCCCGACGGCGAGACCAGTAAATCCATGTTCGGTGATCGGCGTGTCAATGACGCGGTGTTCGCCAAATTCATCAAGCAAACCT
Source organism: Alphaproteobacteria bacterium (assembly GCA_028280675.1). Classification (GTDB taxonomy): domain Bacteria; phylum Pseudomonadota; class Alphaproteobacteria; order SMXP01; family SMXP01; genus JANQLI01. Next base: position 5,755 of record JANQLI010000139.1, on the reverse strand, counting down.
TGGCTGACTTTATACGCCCCTTGATATTGGGCGACCTCTTCCCCCATGAGGAAGACTGTTTCATCGCGGCGCATTTCTTCCATCATGGCTTCATTCAACGCTTCACGCACCGTGATGGATTTAAATTCTGTGCCTGGAGGAATGTCGGGATCGACTAAGAAGGAAGGTTCATACTTCGGGACAGCCGCTGGCGCGGCCTCCTTAGCATGACGGGGATCGTTTTGGACGTTAGCCTGCGGAGCCGCCGCAGGTGGCGTCTCGACGGATGCGCTGTCGTTATTTACGGCACTTGCATCTTCTCCATCTTCCAAGATGACGGCGATTGGCACATTGACTTTCACACCTTCCGTCCCGGCTGCAACAAGGATCTTGCCAATCACGCCTTCGTCAACCGCTTCAACTTCCATCGTCGCTTTATCGGTTTCGATTTCCGCAATCACATCGCCCGAGGCCACGCTATCCCCTTCTTTGACAAGCCACTTCGCAAGGGTGCCTTCTTCCATGGTTGGGGAGAGCGCTGGCATAAGAATTTCTGTTGACATGGCATTGCCCTCCTACACCAGCACATCCGTATAGAGTTCGGACGGATCCGGCTCAGGACTGGATTGGGCAAACTCGGCCGAGTCATTGACGATGGCGCGCACATTTTTCTCAAGCTCTTTCAAATCGTTTTCGCTTGCCACTTTATGATCAAGGATAAGCTCTTTCAGATTATTGATGGGATCTTGATGTTCGCGCACATCTTGCACTTCCTCGCGCGAGCGGTATTTCGCGGGGTCGGACATGGAATGCCCGCGATAACGATATGTTTTAAGTTCGAGTAAGTATGGCCCTTTGCCTGCGCGGCACCACTTCACCGCTTTTTCACCGGCGGCTTTGACGGCCAGTACATCCATGCCATCGACTTCTTCACCTGGAATACGGAAGCTAGCGCCACGCTTGTAGAGATGAGTTTCCGACGATGAGCGTTTAACGCTGGTGCCCATCGCATATTGATTATTCTCGATCACATAAATCACAGGCAGAGACCACAGCTCTGCCATATTGAAACTTTCATAAACTTGACCTTGGTTCGCCGCGCCGTCGCCAAAGTAGGTGACGCAAACACGATCCGTGCCTTTATATTTATTTGAAAAGGCGAGGCCTGTTCCAATCGGCACTTGCGCCCCGACAATGCCATGTCCACCATAGAAATTTTTCTCAGCGCTAAACATATGCATTGAGCCGCCCTTGCCTTTGGAATAGCCGCCGATGCGTCCGGTCAGCTCCGCCATCACACCGCGCGCTTCCATGCCGCAGGCCAGCATGTGACCGTGATCGCGATAAGAGGTGATCACTTGGTCGCCGTCTTCGAGGGCGGCCTGCATCCCCACGACCACGGCTTCCTGACCAATATAAAGATGGCAAAAGCCACCGATCAGCCCCATACCATAGAGCTGTCCCGCTTTTTCTTCAAAGCGGCGGATAAGAAGCATATCGGTGTAATAGTGAAGGAGATCCTCGCGAGAGGCTTTGAGCTTTTTTGACTTTGGCGTCGATCCGTTCGCCTTGCTCGTGGTGGCTTTTTTACTGGCCATGTGTCATCCGCTTCTGTGGTTGCGCCCCTCCCCAAAGGCGGTCACTTTTCGTTATCATCCAGCACTCTATAGGGTATTTAAGTCCTGAATTCATTGATTTATTCAACCGTGATGACAGGAATACGAAAAAAGACAAATCCCTATTGAACAGGTGCTTTTTGCCTCAGAAAATTACCCGGCGCACTATTCCTTGGAATCGAAAATTACCACGTCCTGCGCATGGGCATAGCCAAGCATGGCCCGGGATCGTTCTTCCAGAAGATCCAGATCGAGGCTTTCTGGGCGCAAAAGGCGGGTGCGAATCTCCAAGAGGTCCCTCTCCTGTTCTTTCTTGGCAAGCTGATATTCGAGACGCTCAATATCTTCATTCAGCTCAAAAAGGTTGACCAAACCGCGATTGCCATAAAGACCTTGATAACCCATGTAGAACATGAATCCGGCACATGCGAGCGGCACGATCGAAGCAACAATTTTATCTTTAAAATTCATTGATTACGGCTCAAAGCATAAGAGAGTCATTGAAGTCTTATTGAGCGCAGAGAGAGTTAACAAGCGGTTAAGAAAAGGCGTTTGCGACGGCTTGTTCGACTTCGCGGCGCGCGGTGTGGTACGTCACTTGGCCATGAGCGCCGACACCATGTTCGAAATCGAGGGTGAGAAGACGTTCAAAATCAGCTTTGAGTGAACCGCCTTCCTTTGTCATGGCTTTGAGCCAAAGGGGACCAATAAGTGTCGTTTTTGTGAAGCCAAGAAACGGTAACATGATCCGTGTCATCATAGAGGCGCGGGACCACTCTTTATGGTGCTGTATGGCGTCGCATGTGATCAGAACACCGCCATGGCGTTTGACAAGTAAGGCCCCCTCACTCCACTTCGTATCGTGAAATTGAAAAACCTCGCCATACGAAAACGGCGCAGGCATGTTCTCGCCCATGACATATTTCGGTTTTGGTTTGTCCTTGTAAGAGGGATGCTGGTTATCGAATGCCCAAAAGTCTGCGCCATAGGTATCAACATAATAGGGGTCATCCAGACCGTGAAAACAGCCAAGCCGCACCACATGTTTAACCGTGCCGAGATCCTGAATAGGTTGATCATCGTCGAGCCGGACAGCGTTGATCAAGGTGAGATCGGTCCCCTCACGGACAATCACCATATTGCGATTGAACTTCGCTCCACGCCCCATATTGATGCTGCCGTGCACCCAGAAAATATCTGTGAAAATCTCCTCCACCGGTCCATGCGGTGTGGACTTGGGGTATGCGGATATTGAGGTCATACGTTGAAGTATAAACGGGATCGGATGCGACACAAGATCACATTTCGCGGGCGTTTATTTTAGAATAGAGCGACCCGCATACTCCGCCATGGGGCCGAGGCCTTCTTCAATACGGATAAGCTGATTGTATTTCGCGAGGCGGTCTGAGCGCGCCAGTGAGCCGGTTTTGATCTGACCGCAATTAGTGGCAACCGCCAGATCAGCAATGGTGCTGTCTTCCGTTTCGCCCGAGCGGTGCGACATAACAGCGGTCATGGAGGCTTTGTGCGCCATCTCGACCGATTCCAGTGTCTCCGTCAGTGAGCCGATTTGATTCACCTTCACCAGGATCGAATTGGCGGCACCTTTATCGATGCCCATCGCAAGACGCTTTTTATTGGTGACGAAAAGATCATCACCCACCAATTGGACTTTGCTGCCAAGCTTATCGGTAAGCGCTTTCCAGCCATCCCAATCGTCTTCGGCCATGCCGTCTTCAATGGAGATGATCGGATAACGGCTACAAAGATCGAGGTAGTAGTCAACCATGCCGCCAGCATCGAGTTGCTTACCCTCGCCTTTGAGATTGTAAACGCCGTTTTCATAAAATTCTGTTGATGCCGCATCGAGCGCAATATAAATATCTTCACCCGGCTTATAGCCAGCATTTTCAATGGCTTTCATAATATAAGCTAAAGCTGCATCTGAAGAGGCAAGATTCGGTGCAAACCCGCCTTCATCACCGACATTGGTGTTGTGCCCTTCCGCCTGCAGACCTTTTTTGAGGGTATGGAAGATTTCCGCGCCCATACGCACTGCATCGCGAATCGATCCGGCAGATACCGGCATGATCATGAACTCTTGCACATCAATCGGGTTATCCGCGTGTTCCCCGCCATTAACGATATTCATCATCGGCACAGGAAGAATGCGCGCATTCGAACCGCCCACATAACGGTAAAGAGGAAGATCGGATGCTTCGGCAGCCGCATGCGCAACCGCGAGAGACACGCCCAAAATCGCATTGGCGCCAAGGCGGGATTTGTTCTCCGTACCGTCGAGTTCAATCATCGCATGATCGATATAAACTTGTTCTTCCGCTTCGAGACCGGTGATCGCTTCGAAGATTTCGCCATTAACAGCTTCAACCGCTTTCTCAACGCCCTTGCCGCCATAACGCGCGCCGCCATCGCGCAGCTCAACCGCTTCATGCGCGCCGGTGGATGCGCCAGAGGGAACAGCCGCACGGCCTGCAGAACCGTCTTCCAAAATCACATCCACTTCAACGGTGGGATTACCCCGGCTGTCGAGAATTTCACGGCCTACAACTTCAACAATAGCGGTCATAATGTTTCCTACGTCTTAGAAATGAAAAAACCGGCGCTGGGAATTGGAACCTCAACGCCGGTTTGAAATCTATACGCGCGAAGGCTTTCACGCTGTGCCAAACGGCCTTAATCGTCTTTCGGTTCCAGCACCTGACGACCACGATACATACCGGTTTTCAGATCGATATGATGGGGACGGTGCAATTCGCCGGTTTCTTTATCCTCGATAAAGGCATTGGCTTTCAAACTATCATGCGACCGGCGCATATTGCGCTTGGACTTGGTGATCTTACTCTTTGGGACAGCCATCTTCGGGTCCTCTTAACCTTAGATTTCTGCGGGAATCTGGCAAATGCCGCCCGCTGGAATGTTCGAAAGGCGCGGTGTAACGCACTTGCCGCCCCGTGACAAGCCCGATTTGGGGCTTTTTCAGACCTTTTTCACCTAATCCAGACCTTTAGTGATCCGGTCAATCTTCTGAAGATGGATAAGCAACCCCTCCATCTCATCCAGAGGCACCATATTCGGGCCATCTGAGGGGGCATTATCGGGATCTTCATGAGTTTCCATAAAGACCGCCGCGACTCCCACCGCCACGGCGGCACGGGCCAGAACCGGCACAAATTCCCGCTGGCCGCCGCTGGTGCTGCCCTGGCCGCCTGGTTGTTGCACGGAATGGGTGGCGTCAAACACCACGGGCGCGCCTGTGGCGGCCAGTTCAGGCAACGCCCGCATATCGCTCACCAAAGTATTGTAGCCAAAGCTGGCGCCGCGCTCGGTCAGCAGCACATTTTGGTTGCCGCCGGAGAGCACTTTCGCCACGACATTTTTCATATCCCAGGGGGCAAGGAATTGCCCTTTTTTTACGTTCACCACTGCGCCTGTTGCAGACGCGGCAAGAACAAGGTCCGTTTGACGGCACAGAAAGGCGGGAATTTGCAAAACATCCACGGCCTTGGCGACATCCACACATTGCTCCGCCGTATGCACATCGGTCAGCGTTGCAAGCCCCAGATCGTTTTTGATCTTTTGAAAGATCGGCAAGCATTGGTCGAGACCCAAACCACGCGGCGTGTCGGCACTTGTCCGGTTCGCTTTGTCGAAGGACGATTTATAGATCAGCCCCATCCCAAGCCGGTCGGTCATCTCTTTTAAACGCTCCGCCGTCATCATCGCATGGGCTTCACTCTCCATTTGGCATGGGCCAGCAATGAGTGTCAGCGGCAGATCGTTTCCGATCTCAATGTTATTAATACGTACTAAAGAGTTCGGTTTCATACTAGAAAGTTTCTTATAAGGTAAACAGATTGTCGAATCCCTTTTGCACTCTCCCGCCCCAGCGTGCAAGGATTAGGGCATTATTGGGTAATATGATGAGTTGGGTCTTATGAAAAAACGTCTCTCCGCACTTTGTCTGAGCATCATCATGCTGAGCACCACAGCGCCTCTTTTGGCCGATGAGACAGAAGTCAAAAGCAACGTCGCCCTCAGATTCAAAGAGTGGCACTTTGATAGCGATCCTGTCATGTTGACGCCACCCGCCTCATTAGCGAATGCTGAAAGTGCTTGTGGCTCCGTCCATAGCGAAAGCT
>JANQLI010000103.1 GCA_028280675.1 Alphaproteobacteria bacterium | reverse complement strand
AAAGGCGCAGGGGCCGTCCGCCGTAACCCCTCGCATGACGCCCATTGGCGCTTGGTGCAAACCTTCCGTTTGGCTCTCGGGCAGCATCATGATGAATTTCGTCATGGCTCGGCGCGGTCTGTCTTTGAGGCCGCAGGCCGCATTGGCGCGATTGATGAACTCACGGCAGAGCGTATTGCGTCCAACTATGACTTTTACTCTGTCGCCCGCAACCGGTTAAACCTCATCCGCGGTGAAGCATCGCAAAACGTCAAAGCGAAAAAGCTGCTTGCCCATCGCGCAGCCTTGTGCGGCTTTAATAAAGTCGAGCTGTTTGATGTGGCCTTGCAAGGCACAACGGCGGAAGCCGAACAACATTGGCTCAACATTATCAATGAGCCGGATCTTGCGAGCTTTGATATTTTGGGCCGCGATTCGGCCAGTATCGACCCCGCGTCGCAAGAAACCAAAGACGCTGGCAAGCTGGAAGACATCGGCTTTGACGAAGGCCGGGTGATTTCATCGATGGTGGATAATTGGCTGAAAGGCGATTTCATCACCAGTATGGCCGAGCCGAACCGTCGTCTGTCTGCGGTCGCGCCTGGTTTGCTCACCGAATTTGCCGCGACGCAGGAGCCCGATCAAGCCATTGCATGTTTTGACGTGTTGTTGAATCATTTGCCTGGCGAAGAAAAACCCTTCGAGCAATTGCGTGCCCATGAAGACATCACTAATGCGATTGTTGATCTGTTCGGCAATGCAACGCGCTTTGGGACAATTCTGGCGCTCAACCAAGAGCTCAGCAAAGAAATCCTGGATCCCGCAACGCGCTATCCAACCACCGTTGATGCCTGGCTAGCGGACTATCCAACGCCGCGGCGTCATGGCGCGGATGAACAAGTCGTTGATGCGCTCTCGGCGTGGCTGTGGGAAAACCGGGCGCGCGCTTGTCTTGCGGCGATTCGTGGCGATTTGGATTACGAAGCCGTCAGTGTGTTGTTGTCCGCATTTGCCGATGAAGCGCTTAACCTGATTTATGAGATCGCTTTGTCCAATGTCGATGTCCCGAAAGGCAAAATTGGCAAAGGCATGGCGATTGTCGCTATGGGGGAGTATGGCTGCGGCAGTCTCACCGTGTCCACACCGCTTGATCTGGTGTTTGTCTACGATCCTGATAACGACGATGGCGCTTCGGCGGACGCCATTCGGTATTACACCGACGTGGCGCAACATATGATGGATAATCTGACCAAAGACCGTGATATTGGCGCGGAAAACTTGCCGATGTTTGAAGTGGATACCCGTCACCGCCCAGGCGGCACGTCGGGGGAGATCGCATCCAGCTTGCGCGTTTATAAAAATTACTTTGTCGGCGAGGCCGATGCGCGCGATCAACTGTCATTGACATCGGCGCGGGTTATTTGCGGACCGGACACGCTCAAGCACCGTATTGAAGACAGCCATGCCGAGTTCTTGACCCGCCCACGTCAAGGGGAGCGCGTGCTCAAAGATGTCGATAAGGCGCGCGCCAAAGAAGCGCGGCTCACACCGGCAACGTCGATGTGGGATGTCGATTATATTCGCGGCGGGTTTGCTGATTTGAAGATTGTGGTGCAAGGCATGCAAATGACCCATGGTCCGGATCATCCCTATGTTCTGTGTACGGATATGTGTGACGCCTTGCGCGCGCTCAGCCGGGCTGGGTGCCTTGATACGTCCGTCGCATCGGAGCTTGCCGAATCGGTGCGCTTCTGGCGGCGTCTCAAAGCGGTTATGGCGTTCGCCAATGTGACGGATCCGGCCAGCACCCGGCCGCGTCAACGCCTCGCTTTGATGCTGGCAAAAGCGGCGGGCGTGTCTGATTTTGCCACCGTCGAACCGCTGATTCGCGGTCATGCCGAACGCACCATGGCCCATTACAACACCCTTGTGTTGGGCGGCGCGCCCGGCGAAGGCGCCAAAGTGGCTTAGAGCAATGAATGAGGAACCTTATTCTTCCCCCTCCCCTGCTAAGCGAAAAATGATGCCCATATAACCCGTTATATTCAATATTTTCAATGATTTAGATTTTTTCTAGGGAGACATGTGGACCCCTCGTGCACCCTGAATTTTTCATATTGGCATTTATAATCTCGCTGCAGGAATTATCCGATAGATTTACCCACAAAATTGGTTCGTGATTAAACGATTCTCACGCGTTTTATAGCACAGGACATTAGCCAAAACCCTAGTAATTCTGCGGTTAACGAAGCCATTCTGCGACCAATCATCACAAAAAATTTAATCCTATGGAAATTATTCGACATTATAACTACCTATCATTATGATAGCTGCATGGCTAAACTACCTGGACAGCAGAATGCGTCTAATGTCTACCCTCTTAGGCTCCGTACAGACGAAGCTGCGAGGTTAATTAAGGCTGCCGCTCAGGATAGTGACAAGGTCATTTTTAGTGATCATGCACAAGAACGAATGGCGGAGCGCGGCTTTGATATAGCAGATGTGTTCTGGGTACTGGAAAATGGCCATGTTTACCAAGACCCTGTGCTTGAAAGTTTCGAGTGGAATGGAAATGAACACAAGCTGTGGAATGTGATAATTGAGAAAAACTTCTCGGGAAACCGGGATATTGGAGCGGTAACCATCATACTACAAGATGGAGACCTGTTTATAAAAACAGTAGAGTGGATAGACACATGACAATGAATATTGTGGAGCTAGAAAACGGTGATGAGGCCCTGCACTATACATTATGCGGGCTAGACAACATCCTATTGCTCAATGGGTACACAATTAAAGAAACGCCGGCTGGACGTGGTATTTCTATTCAAGATGTTAAGGGCTTGCATGAAGCAATTGGCCTTCACGTGGCCAAAGAAAAACGCATACTGACTGGCAAAGAGATAAAGTTCCTCCGTAAAGAAATGGATATGACTCAATCACAACTTGCTAGGTTATTGGATTGTGATGTCCAAACTGTTGCAAGATGGGAAAGAGAAGAAGCTGAAAATAGAGCCGGTATAAACTTGCTTAGAACTCTGTATGTTGAACACGTCAACAAGACAGAACTTGCTAGAGATGTACTAGAGAAACTTGCTGAGATGGATGTCTTAGAAGAAGCGCAAATGAATCTTAGTCTTGGACATAATAATCATTGGGACCTTCAGGTCGCATAATCTAAAGTCGATCTAATTATCATTTAATGTGAGCGGCCCAAGGACATAATTGCTGTATATCTTAAACCTTGCTGATGAATAGGGTCTATGCCTGTTCATTTTTTTATGGTGTTTTGTTTCATGTCGAATCAAACATACATTATTGCAACAAATAGCTAGATACACGTGGGTTATCAGTTTACCCCTCATCCTCGGAATCGGTGGTGTTTTCGGTGGGGGGAACGAAGGGGATGGGCTCTACTTTTTTCAGATCAAGCGCGTGATCGAGCTGGTCCTGTTCGGCCTGGGCGAGGTCTTTGTCGGCCTTTAAACGCCCGAATTTGACCCGATTGACGGCGGCTTTCCGGCCTTTTTCCGCTTTTTGCCGTTGTTTTCGAAATGTATTCAGATTAATTACATCGCCCATCGATTCGTCCTATAGACCGTCTTTATACGTGCCCCGCTCTGGTTGCGCCATTCTATGACCTGAAAAGGTCATATTTTTATGTCATTTCACCTATACTAGCCCAGATCTTGCAAGACATGGCGAAAAGTCCCACTTTCTGGGAGGTTGACCCAAAAGAAGTCTAACAGGTGATTCTTGGATAGAGCTATTGCCATATTGATTTTTCTGCTGGTTTTGGTGGTCGGCACCATCCTGATCGCCCCCAGCTATATCGATTGGAACGCCTATAAGCCGACCATCGAAGCGTATGCGGAGGACCTCACCGGCCGCGATGTCACCTTGGGCGGCGATGTGGGTTTCCAGCTCATCCCCGAACCCGCCTTGACCATTGAAGATCTGGCGATCGCCAATGCGGATGGGGACGCTGAAGGCGATACGCTGCGTCTCGACCGTCTTGAAGTGTTAGCGGCGCTCAAGCCGCTTCTCATGGGAGACCTGCAAGTCACCGATGTGCGTCTGGTCAAACCCCAAATCGCCGTTGAGATTTTGGCTGGCAATCGCACCAATTGGAGCTTCGATGAGGCCGACCCGCGTGTGCCGCCGGTGATGAAAGAACGCCCCTGGTGGCTGACCATGATCGCCAACGCCATCACCCTGGAACATGTCAGCATTGAAGACGGCACGCTGACCTATGTCGATGGCGGCACGGTGATGCGGGATATTGTCCGTAATCTGAATGCGGACCTTTCGGCCGCGACCTTGCAAGGACCTTTTGAGTCCACAGGCTCGGCGACCATGCGCGGCGTGGATTTCAGTTTTGACTATGCCAGCGGCGATACCTCCACCGTGCGCGCGGTGCCGTTGCGGTTTGCCCTGACACTGAAGCCCAGCGAAGCCGTGCTGACCTATCGCGGCTTTATGGAGCAAGCCTCGTTGTTTGGGCCGCTGCAAGGAAAACTGTCTTATACGGCGAAGAGTGCGGATCAGGGGTTGCATGATCTGTTCTCGCTGATCAATGGCGCGCGTGTCGCCGCCGTCAAAGGCGCTGCCGCCAAGGCTTTGAAAAATGATCTGGCGGTGGAAACAGATTTATCCGTGAGCGGACGTGATTTGCATGCAGAAAATGTCACGATCGGCTTGGGCGGTGTGCGTGTGCTGGGCGATGTCACAGGGCGCTTTGGCCGTCAACCAACATTTGACGCTAAGCTGGAGGCGCGCTCGATCAATCTCGATAGTTTGCTGCAAGAAAAACATGACGAAACGAAAAGTGTGAATCTCAGCAAAGCTGCGGACGAAATTGAAAAAGAACTCAGTGGCTTTCTCGTGCCGAAGAATGTCACGGGCGATATTGCTGTCAAAGTCGATGGCATTATTTATCGCGCCGGTGTAATTCAAAACTTTGAGGTTGAGGCGAAAGCGAAAGACGGCGCGCTTGATATTCTCAAAGCGACTGGCAAGCTGCCTGGCCAAGCGAGCCTGGACATGAAAGGGCTTTGGTCGCCCGCTCCAGGGGGAACGGAGTTTGCCGGGTCCCTTCAGCTTCAATCGGATAATCCACGCGCCCTTGCGCAATGGGCGGGGTGGGATTTGACTGGACTCGGGCCGGACCGCCTCACAGATATCTCTCTGTCGAGCCGGGTTCTGTTTGAACGCGAACGCCAGCTCTATTCCAACGCTGCTCTTGTGCTGGATGGCCAGGCGTATGACGTGAGTTGGGGAACGGGGCATGATGGTCAAATACATGGCTTGAAGCTCACAGCCAATAAGCTGGATCTTGATGCGTATCACATCATGTTGCCGCAGGTGATGAAGGATGCGCTTGCGAATTTCTCTTGGCATGGATTGAGCACCGGGAAATTCGGGCAAACGGCCGATCTTGATGTTGCGCTTGATGTGCAAGCGCTCACCTTTCGTGGTCAAACCCTTGACGGATTCGCAACAGACTTTCGTGTGCGCAATAAAGCGCTTACTGTGGAGTCATTTGTCATTGATCATCTCGCGGGCGCCGCCGTTGATTTGCGCGGGGCAAACCGCAGCTCCGGCAATGATCCCAATGTCACGTTGACAAGCCGAATTGATGCTGCCGATTTCGGCCTTTTTTTTCGCACGCTCGGATTGCCGTATGCGGATGAGGTGGCGCGGCTGAACGGATCGCTGCAGTTAGATGGCGCGCTCTCCGAGCTTGGTCAAGGCATCACAATCGCAGCCACACTCGGGGGAGTCAGTGACGCGCCGCTCGCTGTCACAGGCCAATTGCTGTACCGTGATGGCGTCTATACGTTAGAGGCTGGCAGTCAGCCGTCGGATACGTCGGACGTGAATGTGGTTGTCACAAAGGATCAAGCGGCAGACACGGTTCGGCTGACGTTTAAAGGCAAGGCCGACACCCTTGAACAATTGTTGACGCAATATGGCGTCGCCTATCGTCCGCGTAAGGTTGACCAAGGGCCGGTGGCGTTTCGTGGCGGTGTGACCCTTGCGCAAGATGTCATGCATCTTGAAGATCTTACACTGACCGTCGGCGATGCGGCGTTGTCTGTGACGCGGAATGAAGATGACCCAACGCAGGCCGCGCCGTTTCGCGGTGATGTGGTCATGACCACGCTGCACCTTGATGATTTTTTACCCCCTGCCTCTGAAACACTCTCTCCCACCGGTGTTGACTTGGCGGATTTGCAAGCCGGTCTTTTGGCGCAAGAAGCGAAACGGGATGGCGGCTTTTTTGCATGGCTTGCCCGTCAGCCGTTGGACTTGAACGTCAAAGCGGATGCGTTGACCGCGTTCGGGTATCCTTATGAAAATGTCATTGCCCGTTTGCAGACGGATGACGGTGTGTTGCGTCTCACCGATATTGCCCCTGACCTTTTAGGCGGTGATCCCTCCGCAAGCGTCTCTTACACCGCGCAAGACGCCTTGCCCGAATTGAAGGGGCAGGCGTCCTTGAAACGGGCGGATGTGGGGACCGTCATGCATACGCTTTTCGATTTGCCGCAACATGTGACGTCTCTCGACGGAGAATTGGATGCGCAGTTAGACTTCTCTGCTCTTGGCCGCACGCAACAGTCGATGACCGCGACATTGAATGGCACAGGCCGTCTTGAGGCGCGGGACGGCGCCGTTGCAGGTGTGGATGTGGCGGCCTTAAAACAGGCCATCGACACGGCGGAGGGGATCGATCAATTTCAGGATGTTGCGAAGCACTCTTTGCTGTCCGGGCAAAGCGCATATCATAAAGCCAGCGGCGATATTGTTATCGATGATGGCCGCCTCCGCGTTCTGTCATCCGCGGACAGCAATGACGACCTCTTTGTCATTTCTATGGGCAAGGGAGAAAGTGAAGCTACCATGGCGCTGGCGGGGGAGATCGATTTCAATACAGATGTGATCAACGGGGAAGGTCTGCTGCGTCTTGCCTCTTATCAAAATGCGCCGCCCGCCAAGATCCGTGTCATGGGGCCGATAGCCGCCCCCGAACGGCGCATTGAAACGGCGGCGTTGGGGTCTTATTTTGTCGCCGATTTTGCCAAACGCAGTGACGCGAAAAGTCAAAGCGACATTGACCGGCAGATCGATCTGTTGCGATCAGCCATTGAGGGTCTGGAAGGGTCTGAGGCGACATCTCCGGCTGAAAATCCGCAGTAATTCAATTCTAAGTTAAACATTCTTTGGCACGCTGAACGGGTGTGAGACGGTCGTGTTTACCGTTTCGTAACCTTAAGTGCGTGTATGTGTTATGGACCAGGATAATCAGTATAAAGTGCTCCTCATCTGCGGAACCGGCGCGCTGATGCTTAACATTCTCTATGGGTTAAAGATGGCGGGTGTGCAGGTGCATGCGGCTGGAGCTGCTGAGTCATCTTTGCGCTGGTCGCGCATATGCGATGCATTTCACGCCGTGCCGATTTATTTGGCGGAAGACGACCCTGACGCTTATTGCGCGGAACTCAATGCGTTACAAGCGCGCGAACATTTCGATTGTCTTGTGACAGGGGCTGGGGGGTCGATCCTGTACGATTTACTCGACCGGATTAACATACCCCATTTCCCTG
>JANQLI010000069.1 GCA_028280675.1 Alphaproteobacteria bacterium | reverse complement strand
CAATATCGTTCTGGTTCTCTATGTCGTGTTTCGCGGGTTGCCGAAACTCATCGCAGCGCGCCATAAAGCAACCCCGCAATAGAGATTGTTTAAACGATCGCCGGATCGGGCAGATTTTCATGCGGCAGCGAAGGCAGATCACGCGTAGCGTGGGCGTGCAAATGGTGAAGGAACTGCTCCGCACTCGCTTTCCACGAATAAGTCATTGCATGGGCGTGGGCTGTCTCCGGTGATATGGTCAAAGCCTCAAGGGCGGCGGTTTGTAAATTTTCGTGGAGAACACCAGCTTGCGAATCGCCAACAACGTCTTGTGGACCGGCGACAGGATAGGCGGCGACCGGCAGTCCCGTTGCCATGGCTTCCAGCATGACCAATCCAAACGTATCGGTTTTGCTCGGAAACACAAAGACATCCCCTGCCGCATAATGGGCGGCGAGGTCTTCACCGTATTTTGCGCCGACAAACAAGGCGTCTGGATAGCGTGCTTCCAGCTCTTCGCGTTGCGGGCCATCACCGACAAGGAGTTTGGTGCCGGGAAGATCGCATTCCAAAAAGGCGGAAATGTTCTTTTCCACAGCGATTCGGCCGACATAAAGATAGACAGGCCCTTCAAGCGCAAGGGCGGGCTTACGGTCTGGGTGGAACAGCTCTAAATCCACGCCACGTGTCCAATCCCGTAAGTTATGAAATCCCCGCGCTTCCAGGTCACGCCGGATATTGGGTGTCGCCACCATGACTCCACGCGAGGGCGCGTGGAAAAGACGCATAATCGCATAGCTCATTGGCAGAGGAATACGGCTGCGGGCATGCACATATTCTGGGAAACGTGTGTGATAAGAGGTTGTGAATGGCAGCCCGCGCTTCATGCAGATCCGCCGTGCACTCCACCCGAGAGGGCCTTCGGTCGAGATGTGAATGGCGTCCGGCGCAAAATGTTTGAGGGCTTCTTCAATGTTATGGGATGGTGATAGCGCGAGACGGATCTCTGGATATGTCGGGCAGGGAATGTTGCGGAACTGCGTCGGCTCGACAACGTGAATGTCATGCCCAAGGGACTCGCATTCACGTATGATGCTTTTCAAGGTGCGCACAACACCATTGACCTGCGGGTCCCATGCATCCGTCACAATAAGTATGCGCATTAGGCGGCGACCTCTTCGATTTTCGGTGTCGGAAGTTTCTGATGCCGTCGGCGAATTTCCTCCGCCCAATTTATCAACTCAAGCGATCCATCTGAATGTTCCACAAGTGCAGAGCAACTTTCAACCCAATCGCCGTCATTCACGTATTCAATGCCGTTAATGTCTCTCTGCTCAGCGTGATGGATGTGACCGCAAATCACCCCATCCGCGCCACGGCGTTCAGCCTCTTCACACAACGCTTCTTCAAACTGGGTGATGAATTTTACGGCATTCTTCACTTTGAACTTTAACCACGCGGATAAAGACCAATACTCCATGCCGCACCATTTGCGTACGGCGTTATACGCCGTGTTGAGGCGCAATGCGGTGCCATAGGCAACATGCCCTACAAGGGCAAGCCAGCGGGCATATAGGATCACACCATCGAACGCATCGCCGTGACAGATGAAATATTTTTTGCCGTTTGCCGTTTCGTGCATGTCGTCCATTTTGACTTCAACGCCCGCAAAGTGGGTCCCGCAATACCGCCGTAAAAACGAATCATGATTGCCGGGAACATAGATCACTTCGGCGCCGGTTTTTGCTTTCGCCAGTAGTGTTTGGACAACAAGCGTGTGGCTGTTTGGCCAATAACAATTGCGTCCAATCTGCCAAACGTCCACGATGTCGCCAATAAGATAGATTTTATCGGCGTCTGTTGCGTTGAGGAAATCAATCAACATTTCAGCCTGGCACCCGCGGGTGCCAAGATGAACGTCAGAAATAAAAATTGTCCGAAATTTTTTCGTAATATCAGTGCTCAAAGTCCGTCTCCATTGCCGTCATACGGGATTTAATCTTTGATCACTCAGGCTTATACGCAGGGCTGTGTATGGAATTTGTGTCAAATGGGTCTCATTTATGTAACAGGCCAAAATCTTATTTCGAACGTCATACATTTGTTACAAAGATGTCATAGTCGTTAAGGGTACGGAGCATTTATTCGAGGCTAATGCTCTGTAAATGCATCAAAAAATCATAAATGTACTGTCATGCATGTGTCGTAGCGAATCAGGAGTCTTATAAGAATTTCCTTAGAAATAATCAGTCTGGAGATGAAAATGGCGGCGAAACCATCACAGCAAACCCCGACCCCTCAACACCCATCAGATGTCCATCAGGATCACGTGACTGCGGACATACCCCCCACGGAATTAACGGCAGAGCAAATGAGAGAGCTTGTCATGTTGAATCATGAATTTGCCGAGCGTTTGCGCCACGCCAGTCGGACCTATCTCGACCAAGCGCAAGACCTTCAAAGCGCCCTCCTTGAGCTCACCAGGGAAAAGTATTTTATCCAGCTCGAAACAGGGCGGTCATTGATGCAAGCATCGGACATTGAGGGTATTTCGCGCATTCAGCAAGCTTGGATCAAGCGCGTCAGCGATCAGTATGCGGCGGAAGCGGCGCGTATTCTTCAAGTTGTGTCTGATACCACGGCTCTGCCCTGGTCGCCCTTGATGTCTGACGATAATGACGATACAAGCCGTGCTGCGTAACGCTATATTTGGGAGACTGTCACGTGAGCGCTGCTGATATGGACGCGGAGTCCACCCACTCGCTTTCACTTGCGCGCCTCGGGGCGGAAGCCCTTGGCGCGGCCTTTTTGTTAGCGACCGTGATTGGTTCGGGCATTATGGGTGATGAGCTGTCGGGTGGGAATGTGGCGATTGCGCTTCTCGCCAATTCACTCGCAACGGGCGGTATTCTGGTTGTGCTGATCTGGATGTTCGGACCCATTTCGGGAGCCCATTTTAATCCAGTGGTCACATTGTCATTCTTATTGCAAAAGAAAATCTCGGCTGGCGAATCGCTCGCATTTATCATCGTGCAGATCATTGGCGGCATTGCCGGTGTGGTGATGGCCCATGCAATGTTCGGCCAAGACCTTTTCCAAGCGTCTACAACCGTACGCGATTCATCGCATTTGATTTTTGCCGAAGTGGTCGCCACCTTTGGTTTGGTCTTGGTGATCATGGGCTGTGTGCGTTTTCGTGAAGAGGCGGTTGGTGTCGCCGTCGGACTCTATATTATGGCGGCCTATTGGTTTACTGCATCCACATCCTTTGCCAATCCGGCTGTGACGATTGCGCGGACCTTTTCGGATACGTTTGCGGGAATCCAATTCGCATCCATTCCTTGGTTCATTGTGGCGCAAATTGTTGGATCTGTCTTGGCGACGTTGGTGGCCGTTACGCTGTTCAAAGAGGATTAAGCACTCGCTGCAGCGCGGGCTGCTTTCTTGCGTTCATGCGGGCAGAG
>JANQLI010000059.1 GCA_028280675.1 Alphaproteobacteria bacterium | reverse complement strand
GTAGCGCGGGGCCTCTTGAAACCGGATATCGATGAAATCGCGTGTTTCCAGCATCTGACTTGTGGCTTGGGCAAAACGTGATTCATCACGATCTAAGGGAGGGAGTTTTGTGAGGCCGGGCAGGAATAACGCACTGCATAAAATAACCAGCACCACAATCGGATGGCGCTGCGCCAATATGCGACCCTTTTCCCAGAAAGTCTGGGTCATTTAGCTATCCTCAGCTTTCACTTGCTTGGCCTTGCCCCTCGTGACATAGAGAGCCTCAAATAACACAGAAATTGTCTTTGTGATGCTGATTTTTAAGGCGGATTAATGATCATCTTCCGTTCTTGTAGCGCTTGATTAAGGCAATAAATGTTAACTTTGGGTCAGGTGCATCAAGGCAGATCACCCAGCGGTGGAACCGAGAGCGGCTTTGAAGGGGTAAGATCGGTGGACATGGAACTCTCAGTTGTTGTGCCAGTTCATAATGAGCAAGACAACGTTGTCCCTCTCATCGAAGAAATTGAGGCGGCGTTCAAAGATTGTGCGGATGACATCGGTGGCTATGAAATGGTCTTCGTCGATGATTGTAGCGCCGATCACACCCGTCAAGTTCTGGAACAAGCAAAATCCCGCTTCCCAGCCCTGCGTGTGCTTCTTCATGACAAAAATTGCGGTCAAAGCTCGGCCATCCGCACCGGCGTTCTCGCCGCCAAGGGGCGTCTCATCGCGACGTTGGATGGCGATGGCCAGAACGATCCGGCTGATATTCCGAGTGTCCTGGCGCGCTATAAAGAACTCGAAGCCTCTCCTGATAGTTCCGCTATCGGTATGGTCTCTGGCCGGCGCAGAAAGCGTCAGGATAGCTGGGCCAAAAGGACGGCATCGAAATTAGGCAACAATATCCGCCGTTCACTGCTGCGTGACCGTGCTACGGATACTGGCTGTGCCCTCAAGGTTTTCGCGCGCGAGACATATCTAAAGCTCCCCTATTTTGATCACATGCATCGCTATTTCTCAGCTCTGATGCAGCGTGAGGGGCTTACGATGGAATTTATCGACGTGAACCACCGGCCCCGTCTCCATGGGCAATCGAATTACGGGGTTCTGGATCGGCTTTGGGTGTCCATTTACGATATTATTGGTGTGATGTGGCTGCAGCGCCGCGGCCGCCGTCCCGAAAATCTCAAAGAATTATAATACTTTAGGTGGCATGCACCACCTCCCCACACCAATGCATGTTGTCTGCGCCTGCATGCCATATAAATGCCACACGACATGGCCTAGTATCTTGATATAGTCTTCCTTTTGGGTTGGGAGACACCGCTTAGAGCGATCTCCCTGCAGGGGGCAATAAGCATAAAAGTGAAAGAGTGAGAGGTTGGTATGTTAGGGATGTTTCCTTTGATGGCATTGGTTGTGATCGCCTTTAATGGGGTGGTCTTTTTTGGCGGCACATTGTTTGGCGCCGGTGACGCAGAAAGCGCGTTTCTGGAGCCCATCCAAACAATCGGCATGATTTCAGGAGACCAGTGGACCATCACATTGGGTGATGTATTTGTCACCGCGTCTTTAATCTTGCTCTTTATTGAAATCGTCAAAGCCACGCACACCGGCACGGCGGCGATCATCAATCATGCGTTGTCGATGCTGGTGTTCATCGTTTGCTTGGTTGAGTTCATCATGCTTGATGGCTTCGGCAACACCACCTTCTTCCTTATCATGTCAATGGCGCTCTTAGATGTGATTGCTGGCTTTACCGTGACAATCAGCACGGCCCGTCGTGACTTGGGTGTCGGTGGCGGCATTTTCGAAGCGTAATATTCCATCTGGCAGAATAACTTTTGTGCGCTTTTGCATGTGGCTGTGACCTATGACAGTCTCATGCAACCGGGCACGACTTAAATTATGGGAGAGAGATAATGAAGATCCGTGACATGGGGTTGGTTTTCAGCGTTGCTGCGGCGTTGGCAGCGCAGGCTGCCTTTGCGCAAGATGAATTAGAACGCACGCCGTCTGCGGAAGGCGCCCGTGTTTATTTCATTGCACCTCAAGACGGTGCAATCGTAACCTCGCCGGTCACGGTGATTTTTGGTTTGCAAAATATGGGTGTTGCGCCCGCGGGTATCGAGAAAGACAATACCGGTCATCATCATCTGATTGTTAATGGTGAATTGCCGCCAATGGACGAAAACATTATCAGTGATGACACCTATCTTCATTTTGGCGGGGGTCAAACAGAAACGCAAATTGAGCTAGCGCCGGGTCAGCACACATTACAGCTTATCTTCGCTGACAAGGATCATATACCGCATGATCCGCCTGTGTATTCTGACCAAATTACAATCACTGTTGAAGATGCTGCGAACTAAAGCGTTTTTATAGGAATAATAGCAGGATCAATGAGGCAAAGATCAGCTCTAGGAGAAGCTGAAGATTGCTCACTTTGTGACGCTTTGTTTTTTTCTCCTCACGAGGCTCAACTGCGTCAACAACATCGTCTTCCGGCATCGCATCGCGCATCTTACGCAAGAAAGTGAGGTGCGCTTCCACATCCGGTGGATATCTGTGTGTCTCTTCCCACATCGCTTTTTATCGTTCTTAGTCGTGTTTATGTCGTCCGGCTGTGTCCAAATGAAACAGACGGATTCTTTTGTTAAGAACATCGCAAGGATTACGCCGGTTTTTCTCGCGGCGGGCTTTTTCTATTGCTGGTGCTGGGGAGGGCGTGTCTGCGTTTCATAGGCAGAGATAGCACGCTGTGTTGTGCGCAGCAGATCGTTAACCAGGTAATCGTCCGTTGGCATTTGCCCAATCATATGTGTGGCGAATTGTGCGTTGATATATGCCTTGGGGGTGGCTTTGCGGCGATCCCCTTGCCGACGATCACAGAAAGCGTGATCCGACGGTTGATCTTCATGACGGCGCTGGCATGACGCTGTGCTGTCTGAAGACATATTCTGTGCATCTATTGGGACGATCTGTGTCATGCCCCGTAAAGTGCAAGTATCCGGCCAAGGTTCAGGAACATCAATATATCAAAATTCTGGGCTTTTTCGTTAAGCCTTAACGGATGCTTAGTCTGTTATGTGCAACCTGTGTCAAGGTGAAACAGTTTTGTTAACGATGATCTGGAAAAGGTCATTTCATCACGCTTTGTGACCCTTTGGTTTCACTTTTTTTAATGTTTTCAAGCCTAAGATCTGTACAGGATTCACTCGGCCTTTGCCGGGCACAATCGTTATGAAGACAGTGACATCAGATATGGCTCCTAAGATGGATACTTCCGCAGCATTCTCTGAAATCGCTTTTGACGAGCGCGCGCGTCTGCAAATGGCGCTCGATATTTCAGATGCGGTGATTTATGAATGGTCACTGGTCGATGATCGCATTCAATGGGATGACAGAATCCATGCCATGTTGCCGACCAACGATCCGGAGCATTTGCAAACCGGCGAAGGGTTTAAGTCATTTCTTGACGAACGGGGGGTCAAGCTCCGGAGTTCTCTTGCCAAAGGTGATTCCGCATCCCTGTCATCATTTCAAATAGAATATCAATTCCGCATGGCGTCTGATGAGCTTTGCTGGGTGGAAGATCGCGGCCGCCGCGTTGTGAACCAGAACGGGGAGGTGGAATGCATCATTGGTGTTCTGCGCATCATTACACAACACAAATTGCGCGAACAACGTTTGAATTACCTTGCGAGCTACGATGATTTGACAGGTTTGTTAAACCGGACGCGTTTGCGTGAAAAGTTGGATCAAACTATTTATACATGCACACAAGAAAATCAATCAGGGGCTTATCTTGTTGCTGGTATCGACGCTCTTGCGGCTGTGAATTCAGATTATGGATTTGATATTGCCGATGAGGTGATTGCAGGCGTGGGTGAGCGTTTGCGTGAAACAGCGGGTCCTGATGCCACGATTGGCCGGGTTGCAGGCAGTAAATTCGGCATTATCATCGATACATGCGATGAGGATGCGATTGCCGCAAAGGCGCAGGAATTTGTTGACGGTGTTCATATCTCTGTGATCGACACATCCAGCTCACCGATCGCGTCCACCATTTCCATTGGCGGTGTGGCTCTGCCATTTGCGGCTGAAAACAGCGCCATGGCGATGGCGCGGGCAGAGCAGGCGCTTGATATTGCCAAACATACAGGGCGGTCCGCGATCAGCATATATGAAACTTCGCATGACAAAGGCACAGTGCGTAAACATAACGCGCAGGTTGGCGATCAAATTGTTTCAGCGCTGAACGAACGGCGTGTGAAACTTGCCTATCAGCCAATTGTGTCGGCCGAAACTTTAGATGTGCGGGAGTATGAGTGTTTGATTCGCCTCATTGATCGCGAAGGTAAGGTTTGGTCGGCTGGCGAATTTGTTCCGCATGCAGAACGCCTAGGCCTTATACGTCTTCTTGACCGGCGTGTCTTGGAGTTAGCGGTTGATGTTCTGCAAGACCGTCCAAACTTGCGTTTTGCGATCAATGTTTCAGGGGTGACGGCGACGGAAGCTGTCGGTCTTGAGGGTTATCTTCGGCACATTGAAGCCAATCGCAATGTTGCAGATCGTATGACCATTGAGCTCACGGAAACATCGAACTTGCGTAATCTCGAAGAATCGGTGCGGTTTCTCTCGCGTCTCAGAGACCTTGGATGCCGTATTGCGATTGATGATTTTGGCGCGGGCTACACATCCTTCCGCAATCTGCAAGCGCTTGTCGTCGATAGTGTGAAGATTGACGGTGCGTTTATTCGTGGTCTTGCGACAAACCAAGACAATCAGGTGTTTGTGCGGACGCTTCTGGAACTCGCTCAAAACTTTGGATTGGAGACTGTCGCTGAGTGGGTCGGAGACGAAGAAGAAGTCGAGCTGTTACGGCAATACGGCGTTGACTATCTGCAAGGGTTCTACTTAGGTGAGCCCGTCATGGCTTTGCCAGAGAAAGATTGTGCGATGGACCTTGCCTATAACCGCAAACGTTCGATCGCATAATTACAGAGATCTATTCCTTTTTTGCCAATTCATTCAGTTTCGCTTGCATGGCCATAATCTGTTCTTGCAAGTTTGCAATCTCATCTGCAGGCGAGTTTGACGCCGTAGGTTTATCTTCTGTGGACGTGCTGTCCTGAGCGCCTGTATTGCCAAAGGGCGTAAACATTTGCATCGCTTGTTCAAACATTGTCATGTTCTGGCGAATTTGTTCTTCAAATTGCTGGAAGGGCATTTGCCCTCCCATAGCATTCGTCAATGTGTCCCGGAACTGCTGCTGGTTTTGGGCAAATTGCTCAAGGCTGATCTGTAAATATCCAGGGACATAGCTTTGCATGCTGTCGCCATAAAATTGGATCAGTTGTTTCAGGAATTGAACGGGAAGCAAATTTTGTCCCTTTGCTTCTTCTTCAAAAATAATTTGTGTGAGAACCGAATGGGTAATGTCCTCGCCGGACTTCGCATCAATGACGGTAAAGTCTTCGCCATCTTTCACCATTTGACAGAGATGATCCAACGTCACGTAGCTGCTGGTCGCTGTATTATAGAGACGGCGATTCGCGTACTTTTTAATAATGGTGGATTCCTCAGATGTCCCCATAAACTTTCTCACCTGCTCTTGCTCTGTTCTGTTGGTTTGATCTGTTATATTGCGGTGCACATCTCAGATCACTCTCAGAGAGTTATATTGGACTGCACTGCGATAGAATTTCAAGCCTTTCGTTGCGCTGCAATATAATTGCCAATTCGTTAAGGAATTGCGCCATTTTTTTGCCATGAAGACCCGCTAGGACGAAACTGCGGAGCTATAAATCAAATATGGCCGGGGAAGAGTGAAGCAATCTGTCCAGCGGATGGTGTTGCGGACGGTCTAGGTGCAATAGGGATGCGCCACGTCTGTCACTCCCGGGAATAACGCGAGATAGAGAATGAAGCAAGGCCGGCCTTTCAGTGTCCACGTCTGTGTTGCCATGATCGCTCTCATGTTGGGGGTGAGTTGGGGTGCGTGGATGGTGGTGCAGGCCGCAGACTCTGCAAGCGATGTGAATCATTACGTCACCGAAGACGGCACAGGCGGTTTCGTACTGGATCTCTCCGGGGATGATCCCTTAATGCGAACAGATGGATCGACAGAGATTGCCGTTCTGGTGTCTGTGCCGGGGCCGCGTGGCGATACCATTTATAAATATGCCTCTGGGCGGACGGTGCTGCGTCAGACTAATATTGGCGGGATTACACTTTTTGATCGCTTCTATCCGGAAGGGCGGCCGGTCGTCAGGGATTCCACAGCGCAGCCCTTGGTCCTCATTCCACTTCCGCTCAAGGCGGTCCAGGCGCGGGCAACCTTGCTTGCTGGGAATCTCAGCAATCGTGTTGGCACAAAACTCAAAATTGATGTGAATTGGGATGCGGTCCCAGGGGGTGACAGTGGCGCTGCGGCGTTGGAAGATGTAATGCAAGTGGTTGCGATTGGCTTGCGCCGGATCAGCATTGACACCATGGGCAAGGATGCGATTGCGGACAAGATCAAAACGCTCCGTTTTATGGCCGCCGATACGATCAATATCTCTCTTGAGAAAGGCATTCTCACCGTTTCGTATCAATGGGAGAAAGGCGTGAAGGGCCGTCCTTCCTCAAGCGATGTTGTGGCCTATTTGAATGACGTGTTATAGGGGATCGGTTCACAAACCCTCGCATTCTGGGCTTTTGGTGCATCAGCGTGGTCATGAAATGGCCTCAATTTTCCTTTAGATAATCCTAACCTCTGTGTGTGCACATTCTGGGGATGATGTTGATGTGCTGCACAGAGATTCTCTGCTGTCTGCCTCAAGAAGGAGAAGCGTCTGTATGAAGTATCGCCGCGTTCGCACAGTGCTTTGTGCTTTGGCTGTCTCTTCTTATGTTGTCGGGGGCTTTGTTCTGTCTGTGCAGGCTCAATCATTGAAGCAACGCAAAGAGCAGCAGATTCAATCCGCAGTTCTTCAGCAAGAGGTTGACTACACGAACCAGGTTTGCGGGTCGGACATCTCAGCCGAAGTTGATTGGGACAGTTTTGAAGCCTATGCCGTTTCCGAGATGGGCGGGGCGACGGGAAGCTGTGATGCGGTTCTCAGCGCTTTGGAGAGTCTGTGCGGTGATCAGCTCAGCCAACAAGCCATTCAAGAACGGGTCGATCAAGTGGTCTGCATCAAAGGGGAAACCCGTGATGTTGAATTGATGGAAGGCACGTTGATGTTCCAGGTGCAAGGGCCTGATACGGATGATTTCCGTTACGTGCGTGACTTTCTGGTGAGTTCCTTCAGTGATGAGGATACGGAATCTCCTGACGAGTGATTGCGTGAGCCCGGCGCCCAACCCGGCGGCGCCATCTTGGTATTAACGTCATGCACTGCCATCTAGAAGTGATCTTTCAACCGTCGTGTTTCGGCGAAAACGTCGGCTAACGGCGCGCCGACTTTACCAATCGTTTCTTGTAAATTCGCACTATCGGGACGCAGGAACGGGTTGGTTGCCTTTTCAAGAGCCATGGTGGTCGGGACAGTGGGCTCGTCACGAGAGCGCGCGGTGTCAATGTGCACCGCACGGGTTTGCAAGTCTTTATTACCCGGTTCCACTGTAAGCGCAAAGGCGGCATTGGCTTGCGTATATTCGTGTGCGCAATAGATCACCGTGTCGTCAGGCAATGCCATTAGCTTTTGTAAGGAGGACCACATCTGTGCGGGGGTCCCTTCGAACACACGACCGCACCCAAGGGCAAAAAGGGTATCGCCAACAAAAGCCACATGTGAGTCTTTGACCCAATAT
>JANQLI010000042.1 GCA_028280675.1 Alphaproteobacteria bacterium | reverse complement strand
CTGGCCGATCGCCAAGAACGCGACCCGGCCAAGGCCGAACTTTTTATTGTTGAGGGTGATTCAGCGGGCGGGTCGGCCAAGCAAGCCCGCGATCGCTCTAATCAAGCCATATTGCCGTTGCGCGGAAAAATCTTAAATGTCGAGCGCGCCCGCTTTGATAAAATGCTCGGCAGTCAAGAGATCGGTACACTGATTACCGCGCTCGGAACCGGCATTGGGCGCAACGATTTCGATCTCAGTAAACTGCGCTATCACAAGATCATCATTATGACGGATGCCGATGTTGACGGATCGCATATTCGCACGCTTCTGCTCACGTTCTTTTACCGCCAAATGCCGGAGCTGATTGAAAACGGGTATCTCTATATTGCGCAGCCGCCGCTCTATAAAGTGAAGAAAGGCAATGCAGAACAATATCTCAAAGATGAAGCTGCTCTTGAGGATTACCTTATCGCTGAAGGATCGCAAGAGGCTGTTCTGACATTGTACACCGGCGAACAACGCGCGGGCGCCGATCTTTATGAGATCATACAAAAAGCGCGGGCGGTGAAAAATATCGTTGACAATCTCTCACACAAATATCCGAAATTTGTTGTCGAACAGGCCGCGATCGCTGGCGCGCTTAATCCAGATGTGCTTGCGGATTCTGCAAAAGCCGATGAAGCCGCAGCTTATATTGCCCGGCGGTTGGACTTGCTTTTGCCTGAAATTGAACGCGGCTGGACCGGGGAGCCCACCGCCGATGGCGGTCTTGTGTTTGTGCGTGAATTGCGCGGTGTGAAAGAAGTGCGCACGATTGATGGGCCCTTGATGTCAAGTGCGGACGCGCGGCGTTTGGATGCGTGGGCGCAAGATCTGCAAGATATTTACATTAAAGCGGCAACGCTTCGCCTTAAAGACAAGGATATTGAGATCCGCGCTCCCTCGCAATTGCTTGATGCGATTTATACCGCGGGCCGCAAAGGCATCTCCATGCAGCGTTATAAAGGTCTTGGGGAAATGAACCCGGAGCAATTATGGGAAACCACTCTTGATGAGCAATCGCGTTCTTTGTTGCAGGTCAAGATTGATGAGCTGGACGTTGCTGATGATCTCTTTGCCAAGTTGATGGGCGATGTGGTCGAACCGCGGCGCGAATTTATCCAAGACAATGCGCTGAATGTCGCCAATTTGGATGTGTAAACATTAACAACCGTTAACCATTCTTCATATCTCGTTAACCCTCTTTCTCTAGATTCGCCCCCTTCGATGGCACTTCGCCGCGATGTTGTAGCTATTTAGGGGACGTGTGAGCGCCATGGGGGCGTCAGGACGCAAGAAGACATCCAAGTCTCGCACAAAAGGGGGCGCGAGACGGCGGACGTCATCTTCACCGCGTAAGTCCAAACGACGTGTCTATAAACGCTCACCAAATGTGCTTTCAAAGATGAAGCGGGGGATACGCCGCCGCGTCAACGCTGTGAAGCGTTGGCGTTGGCAGGCGTACGCGCGCGCCTCATATTGGGTGGCGGTTCTCGCCATTTGGGCATTGATGGGCGTTGGTGGGATTGCCTTTTACTTCGCGATGGATTTGCCCGACACCTCGACCCTGTGGACTGTCAATCATCGCCCAAGCATCACACTGATCGATCGCCGCGGCGAGACCATCGCGACCCATGGCTTGTCATACGGTCTGCCTGTCACGATTGAGGATTTGCCGCCATATGTGCCGCAAGCGGTCCTCGCGATTGAGGATCGCCGGTTTTATCATCACATTGGTATTGATGCGATTGGCCTGGCGCGGGCGGCGGTTGCCAATTGGCAGGCCGGGCGGATCGTGCAAGGCGGCAGCACCATCACACAGCAGCTTGCGAAGAATTTGTTTTTGACGCCTGAACGCAATATCAAACGTAAAATTCAAGAAGTGATGCTGGCCCTCTGGCTTGAGCAACGCTTTACCAAAGATCAAATTCTCTCACTCTATCTCAATCGTGTGTATTTAGGCGCAGGCGCCTATGGCATTGATGCGGCCTCAACGCGCTATTTTGGCAAGACGGCAGCGCGCGTGACTCTCAGTGAAGCGGCGCTGTTGGCCGGTTTGCTGAAAGCGCCATCACGCTATTCCCCAACAAACAGCAAGCGATTATCGCAAGAACGCACAGAGCTTGTGTTGGATAAAATGGTCGAAGTGGGTTTCCTTACACCGCTTGAGCGCGCCCGCGCCGATCAAACACCGCCCCGATTGGCGCAACCGAGCAGCACGAAAAATGTCAACTATTTCGTCGATTGGATTGTCGATCAAATCCCGGATTATATCGGCGAGACGAACGCGGATCTTGTTGTCGAAACAACGCTGGATATGAATGTGCAACGCCAAGCGGAAAAGGCTTTGGAATTGAGCCTTGCGCGTGATGGTAAAGCGTTGAATGTATCTGAAGGGGCTGTTCTTACGCTGTCGCCGCAAGGGGAAGTGCGCGCGATGATCGGCGGGCGGTCTTATCGTTATTCGCAATATAACCGTGTGACGCAAGCCCGCCGTCAACCAGGCTCCGCCTTCAAGCCTTTTGTGTATTTAAGCGCCATTGAGGATGGTTTGACGCCGCAGTCCCTGGTCGAAGATGCGCCGATCCGGATTGGCAATTGGTCGCCTAAAAATTTCTCAAAAACCTATCGCGGACGCATCACGTTGCAAGAAGCCCTTGCGCATTCAGTCAATACAGCCGCGGTGCGCCTTGCCCAAGACGTCGGGAGTTCCGCGATTGTGCGCACGGCCGAACGGCTTGGGGTGCTCTCGCCGCTGACCGCCAATCGCTCGCTTGCGCTTGGCACATCTGAAGTCACCATGCTGGAATTGGTGGCGGCTTATGCGGTGTTCGCCAATGGCGGACGGTTTGTCGCGCCGCATGGTTTGACCCGGATCGCCACAAAGGATGGGGCGGTGCTTTATGAACGTGAAAATTATGTTCAACCGGTGATCCTCTCTTTGGGCGATGTCGCGGCGATGAATGACATGCTGCGCGAAACGGTGCGCGTGGGAACTGGCCGCCGCGCCCAACTCACGGGCCGTCCCGTTGCTGGCAAGACAGGCACCAGTCAAGACAGCCGCGATGCGTGGTTCATCGGCTATACGGCGGATCTGGTCACAGGTGTATGGGTAGGCAATGATAATTTTTCGCCAATGAAAAACGTCACAGGCGGGCGCGTGCCAGCCATCATCTGGCGCGACATCATGCAACCCGCGCAGGCCGTCTATGCGGTGCGGGATTTGCCGGGAACCGGTGCGTCCCGTATTGCGCGCACGGATCGTGACGGTAATGCTGTATCCCGTTTTTTCTCACGCGTCTTGAATGGGTTCGGTCCCGATAATGTAAACGCCACACCCTAAAGGGCGTGCGATCGCGCGCCAATAAGATGCAAATCATTGCCTTTGTCAGAAAGCCATGTTTCTGCGGCGTCCCGGTGTGCCGTTAACTGATCGACCAAAGACCAGAACGGTTGTCCATGGTGCATATGAATGCGATGCGCCGTCTCGTGGGCGGCGACGTAATCAAGAACAAAGGCGGGCGCAAAAATGAGGCGCCAGGAAAAAGACAGCGTCCCTGTGTGGGAGCATGACCCCCAACGCGATGTGCTATCGCGGACCGTAATCTTTGTCGGCCGTAAGTTCAATTGCTGTGCATAGGCCGCACAACGTGTGGCCAGGTCCGCTTTGGCCGTTTTGCGGAACCAATCTGTCACGCGCCGTTCAAAAAATTCCGGGCGGCCTGTCACGATGATGCATGGCAAATCCGCTGTGGCGATGTCATGTTCTTCGCGCCACACGCCGCCGCGCGCTGTGGGCCTGTGTGTGAGCCGATGGGGGATATTGCGAAAAGGCACAATCGCGTGATCCTCAAAAGGAATGGGCGCAGGCATGGCGCGCAATTGCTTGGCGAGCCAGGCTTTTTGTTCTTCGGCAAAAGCAAGGGCTTGTGACACACGGTGTTTCGATGGCGACACCACGACGATGCGGCCCTTTTGGTCAAGGCGCACAATCAATCGCCGCGCCCGCGGATTGAGGCGCACGATAACAGGATAGGTGCGTCCATCGATGTCGATAACCGGGTTTGTTGGTATGCGCTTGAGTGCCGCAACCATGTGCGCCTCACATTCGTGTCTTCCGAATCAGACCGCGAGTTTAACATGGAAAATAAGCAGGGAGGAAACGTCCGCTAGATTGTTTGCGGGCGCTTCGGGAAAGACCGTATAAAGTCGCGCACACGCGGTTGAATTTCGTTGCGCCAGCGCGACCCGTTAAACACACCGTAATGCCCAACACCTGGTTGAATATAATCGATCTGGCGATCGTCCGGAATATTGACGCAGAGATCATGGGCCGCCTGGGTTTGGCCAATGCCGGAAATATCGTCGAGCTCCCCTTCAATGGTCATCAGCGCGGTGGTGCGGATTGCTGCTGGATTCACGACACGGCCGCGATGCACAAAAGCCCCTTTGGGCAAGAGGTGTTTCTGGAAAATCTCTTCCATGGTTTGCAGGTAAAATTCTTCCGTGAGATCCATCACCGCTAAATATTCATCATAGAATTTGCGGTGTTTGGCTGCGCTGTCTCCATCGCCTTTCACGAGGCTGGCGAAATAACGCTTATGCGCATCCACATGGGTGTCTTGGTTCATCGCCATAAAACTGCTGAGCTGGATAAACCCCGGATAAACGCGGCGCATGGCGCCGGGATTAGGGAACGGCACAGACATAATCACATTGTCTTGAAACCATTGCAGTGGTTTTTGTTCCGCCAGCAAGTTGGGCACAGTCGGTGATTTACGCGGGTCGATGGGGCTGCCCATAATTGTCAAAGAGGCGGGCTGTGCGGGATCATTATCTTCCGCAAGCAAAGCTGTTGCTGCGAGCACGGCCGGGCCCGGCTGGCACACTGCCATCACATGCACGTCCGGCCCCAAATGGCGCAGCATGTCCATGATCGTGTCGATGAAGTCATTGAGGTCAAAGCGCCCACGTGAAATCGGCACCATGCGGGCGTCCGTCCAGTCGGTGATGTAAACATCATGTTCCGGCAACATCGCCTCAACAGTGCCGCGCAGAAGTGTGGCGAAGTGCCCGGACATTGGCGCAACCAACAGCACTTTCGGGTCGCGGCCATACCGTTTGCCTTGCAACTTCTTGAGGGTTTTCGGATGGCGGCGGAAGTGCTGTAAATGACACCAGGTGTTTTCCCAGACCGTCTTTTTTTTCACCCGCACAGGCG
>JANQLI010000018.1 GCA_028280675.1 Alphaproteobacteria bacterium | reverse complement strand
TCAAGATCACCAAGGGAATACCCATCGCGCCCATAATCACTAGCACTAAACGCCAGTCGCTCAGCGTTCCTAACAAAGGAATGGTGACATCACCAAGGTCGGCGACATAGGCAATGGCTGCACCGCCAAAGATAAAGGCCATGCCCATACCCAAGGCCACACCCATGGAAAAGACGCCCATCGGAAGCGCCAATTTTTGCGGCGGGAAATAATCCGACATCATCGAATAGGCAGAGGGCGATAACCCCGCCGAGCCTGCGCCGACACCCATCCGCGCCAAAAACAATTGCCAATAGCCAACCGCCGCCCCGCACAGCGCGGTCATGGTGCTCCATACGGTGATGCATGCGATGACGATATGTTTGCGAGTTTTCGAATCGGCAAACCGCGCCACCGGCAATCCCATGGTGCAATAAACCACAGCAAAAGCAAAACCCGTCAGCAGACTGACTTGCGTATCCGATAGCGCAAACTCTGCAATCACTGCAGGCGTGAGGAAGGACAGCACCATACGGTCCATCAGCGACAACATATTACTCAACGCCAGCACGATCACCGCATACCACGCCATAGTGGTAGGCGGCCAAGGGGTCTCCGTTGCAGGCGCCGCTTGGGTTTGGTCAGACATATAGGGAGGCCTTCTTGTTATATTGTGTTAGGTCGATGAGAAAACACCTTTCACCCGTGCAATCAAAGCATCGAAATTTTTCTCGGGCATGGGACCAGGTGATATTTGCCGCACCACTAAGGCGGCAATAAATAACAATGTGTTTAACACACCGATCAAAATGAAAGGCGCGCTTGGGGCAATGCTATCAAACATCTGGCCGCCAAAATGCGCAGACACCAAAATGCCAATCGCGCCCATGATGTTGAACATCCCGATGACCGCACCGCGTTCTGCCCGCGGGGCTTCTTGACCGATCAAGATCGTTGCGCCGAAGAAGGCGCTAATCTGGCCAATACCGAGGAAGACAAAGAAAATCTTGGACTCCGGCGCGATGGGATTGACCACAAAGATCATCGACAAGAACCCAAACGCGGCGAAAAACATACAAATCACAAGACCCGTAACGCGGTTGGTGCGGTCTTGAACAAAGCCGATCACAGGCGCCCAAAGAAGCGCGGCGGTCTGCGCGGTGACAAAAATCATCGTGCCTTCAAATGTCGCACGGGCGGAATCGAGCCCTTGCGCCACACCCGCCGTGGTGCCCCACAGAATTGTAAACGTGCCCAAGATCACCAAATCACTGCGCGCCACAAACGCCGAGGCATACGCCAAAGCAATGCGTGGATTTTTCGCCTGTTCAAAGCCCGCGCGGATTAATTGCTCATAACCGGGTTTTTCTTCATGCTCTTTATGCGGTGTGCCTTTGCGCAAGCCAAAGCCAACGATAAAGGCCGATATGGTCGCAAAGGCCGCCAGGATAGCATGGCTATACCGGCCTGCTTGTTCCGTTTCTGTGCCCGCTTCGACAAAGGCATTCAGCATAAAGCCAAAAATGCCGGTCAGCAGGACAACGCCAAGACCATTGAGCATACCCGCCGCGGCGACCATTTTGCCGCGCGTCGCTTCTTGCGGGTAATCCGTCACCACAGTGCCCAGCATGCCTGTGGACGCCGCCAAACCGCAGGCATAAATCACGCGGTAGAGAGAAAGTTCGGTGAAATCGGAGGCGTAGGGATAAAACAGATAGCCCAGCCCCATGCCAATGAGACCACAAGCAAAAACCGGCCGCCGCCCAATGCGGTCGGCCAACACCCCAACAATGCCAAAGAGAATGATCTGCGTGATTTCCGTATAAACGACCAAGCGTCCACTGAGATTACCTTGCTCTGCGATGGGAATCTTAAGGGTTTCGTTCATCACAAAACTGGTGCTTGCCGAAATGATCGCCAAAATACCAATCGTGACAAAGCACCCCCAAAACAGAGCAAAACAATGCCCTTTACTCACGCCTTCTGTGAGCCAAATCGGGCCTATCTTGACACAACTGCGATCAATCTCCATGGACATGTCTGTCCGGTCTCCCTTTTATCAGCCTACGAACAGTATCGCTGGCTTTCTTATTCAGTATTTTCTGGCAACGCAAACGCGACCAAGGTATCCCCGATTTTTTGGGGGTATAGAAACGCGTGACCGCCGGATGCGATCACTACGAATTGACGGCCGTCCGCTTCATAGGTCATTGGCGTCGCCATATTTGATGTCGGCGTGTTCATGGCCCAGAGCTCTTTGCCTGTTTCCGCATCAAAGGCGCGGATTTTTTCGTCGGGGCTTGCGCCAATGAAAACAAGACCGCTTGCGGTCAACATTGGGCCGCCGCCACTTGGCATGCCAAACTTTAATGGAATTTCCACACCCGGCGTGTATTTTTCAATTGTGCCAAGGGTCGACTCCCACTTGACTTGCTTTGTGGTGAGATCCAGCGCCACCAGCGTGCCCCAAGGCGGTGCGGTGCACGGCGTCATGAACGGCCCCATGAGCGGCTTTTGCTCCACCGCATATGGCGTGCCAACAATTTCGCCCGGCGGAGCAAACGGCATACCGGCATTCGGCGCGCGCGGGCCATCGCCGAGCTCATCCTTTGGCACGAGACGGATATAATACGGAATACGCACAACAGGTGTGATCAACACATTTGTGTTTTCGTCGAACGCGCCGCCGCCCCAATTCATTCCGCCGCCGGTTTGCGGATAGAGCACCGTGCCTTGGGTGGTCAGCGGTGTATAGATCGAACCGTAACGTGATTTTTCAATCGCAGCTTTACAGGCGTTGCGCTCCATAAAGGTGAGGCCCCAAGCATCGTCCGGTGAAATCTCTTGCGGCACCAAGGGCGGAAGCTCTGTTGGGAAGGGCTGCGTGGGAGAGAGATACTCCCCCTCCACACCGTCTGTGGGCACCTCTTTTTCTTCAATGCCAAAAACCGGCTCGCCGGTTTCCCGATTAAAGACAAAGACAAAGCCTTGTTTGGTCAACTGAATCACAGCCGGAATTTTACGCCCGTCTTTCTCCACATCGACCAACATGGGCTGGGCGGGGGTATCGAAGTTCCACACATCGTGATGGACAATTTGGAAATGCCACACCACCTCACCGGTGCTGCCGCGCAACGCCACAAGGGAATTGGCATAACGGTTATCGCCTTTGCGCAAGCCGCCAAAAAAGTCGGGCGAGGCGCTTGATGTCGGCAAGAACACAAGATCGCGCTCTTCATCCACCGACATCATGGTCCAGACATTGGCGCCGCCTGCGTTTTTCATTGCGTAAGGCGTCCATTGATCCGCCATCGGATGATCCGGCGTGCGCGGAATGGGATCAAAGGTCCATTTCAAATCACCTGTGCGCACATCAAACGCGCGCACTTGCCCATTGGGAGCGCTGGAACGGCGGGCTTTCGAATTCGTCGTCGAGCCGATAACGATGGTGTCGCCAACCACAACAGGCGGCGTGTAGGTTTGCACCGCCTTAATATCGGTTGCGGGAAACGCCGCCGCAATCAAAGGTTCCACATCCACTTCACCGCCATTGCCGAACGTGGAACAGGGCGCGCCGTTACGCGCATCGACAGCAAGCAACCGCCGGTCATTGGTATTCGCCAAGATACGCCATTTGCATTCATCCGCCGCCGTCAGAGTAGGATCTTCCCATAGCGTAATGCCGCGGCATTTATAGGACGTACCCGGACGGCCGATTTCAATGTCGGGATCATAGCTCCACCGCTCGTCCCCCGTGGCCGGGTCCAGCGCAATAATTTTGGAAAACGCAGAACACAAGACAAGCGCACGCCCAGCCTCTTCCGGCAAAATGATCGGGTTGACATGAAAGCCACTGAAACGCACTTGCATATCGGGACGGTTGACATCGCCCGTGCTGTAGGTCCAAGCGATTTCGAGATCGGTCACATTGTCCGGTGTGATTTGCGTCAACGGTGAATAATGCGATCCGCCCGCATCGCCGCCATAGTGTCGCCACTCACCGGAGTCGTCAGCATGGGAGACCCCCCAGAGCCAGGGAAGGAGAACACTGGCTAAAATCAACCGTTTCAA
>JANQLI010000016.1 GCA_028280675.1 Alphaproteobacteria bacterium | reverse complement strand
TTTTTACCGTAAACGGTGCGCAAATGACGGCGCATGTCAGCACGCCTCAAGACATGACAACACATGTTATCGATGTGCCTGAAGATTTTTCATTATTGTTCCATCCTGTTCCCGCCGATGGCTGGCATTTTGTGACCTATGATTTTGACCAAGGCGGCGTGCAAACAAAATCGATTTGCGTTTTAGGGGCTGCCGGGCCAAGCCCGCTATGCAAGGTCAAAGAGTACCAAATCGAATATCTTGGCGATGAGGACATTACAGTCCCCGCGGGAACCTTTGCCACAAAGCACTTCAAGTTTGGCGATGCGACAGAGATTTGGGTGACCGATGATGACGACTGGCAGGTCGTGCGCCACGAATACGCAAAGTTTAATACACGCTATGTGTTGACGTCTTTTGAGGAACGTTAAGCTTCTTATGACAGTCAACCGTTAAGTGATGTACAGACATCACTCCGATGCTTCAAAATTGAGTGGGGTGGGCAGGCCATTCGAGCTCATGCGCGCGATCATGTCGCCGTCTTCATTATAGAGCGTGCCCTCGACAAAGACCAAAGAGCGCCCCATCTTGATCACTTCGCCGATGGCTTTAATCGGTTCGCCGGGTTTGACGGGGCGCAGATAGCTGGTTTTGATTTCGGCTGAGGCAATGCCGACCGTGCCGCCAGATGTGACAAACACTGCAATGGCGCTAACCTCATCGAGCATGGCGGTCAGGCAGCCCCCTTGCAACGTGCCATTGGGATTCATAAACGCTTGCGGCCCGACACAGGTGGCGATGATCCGGTTGGAAGCTTGATCGACTTCTAACACTTCGACGCCGAGAAGTTTTGCCGAGTTGGCTTTGGGACCATTGCGCAGCGTCTCCAGCCATTCGGCATCGCTTAAGTCACGGGGAGTGGGATCTGACGCCATGATCTGATTTACTTTTTGCGGAAGGCATCCAGGCTGACCACTTGCCCGGCTTGATCGGTATTGTCCGTAGACGTCTCTTCCGCCCCCTCATTGCTGGCGCTTCCAGCGGTGTCGTCTTCTGTTGGCACGGCTTTGACTGGGGCTGTGTCTGTGGTGTCTTCAGGCGTTCCTTCATCGACTTGAAACTGCAAACCGAACTCAACGCTCGGGTCGTAAAAGGTGCGAATGGCTTTATAAGGAACGTGCAGATGTTGCGGCACGTTGTTAAAGGTCAGCTCCACTTCGAAGTAATCCTCTGCGACTTCGAGATTCCAAAAACGGTGCTGCAAGACAATGGTCATTTCATCCGGATACGTCTCGCGCAACGAATCGGCAATCTCCACCCCCGGATAGCCGGTGCGGAAGGCGATAAAAAAGTGATGCTCACCGGGAAGGCCCTCACGTAACACACGTTCGAGGGATGTCTGCACCACCTGGCGCAGCGCCTCTTCCGCCATGGCCTCATATCCCATTAGGTCTTCGCTCACCGATTCATCCCTTTTGCTGATCTGTGACGCCCCACACTAGCCCTCCGCGGCGCGAAGTCAATGCTCAGAGCGGCCTTTTATGCGCTAGAGTAATTTCCCAGGATTCATAATGCCCTGCGGGTCAAGCGCCGCTTTGACGCTGCGCATTATGTCCAATGCCACGGCGCTTTTGCGCGTTGTCAGCTCGCCCCGTTTAGCGACGCCGATGCCATGTTCGGCGCTGATCGATCCTTTCAGGTCCGTCACGATGTCGTGCACACATGCGGCGAGGGAGTCGTGTTTCGCGTCAAATGTCGCGCGGTCCATGTCCGTTGGCT
Organism: Alphaproteobacteria bacterium; assembly: GCA_028280675.1. Lineage (GTDB taxonomy): Bacteria > Pseudomonadota > Alphaproteobacteria > SMXP01 > SMXP01 > JANQLI01. The sequence continues at coordinate 2,277 of JANQLI010000016.1, read as the reverse complement.
GACTGAGATTGAAATGTATATTGCCGTCGCCGATATGGCCAAAGGGGACCGGGCGGATGCCGGGCACCATATCTTCTACGGCGGTGAGCGCACGCGCCATAAACACCGGAAGAGCGGAGATGGGAACACTCACATCATGTTTGAGGCTGAGGCCTTCAAACTTTTGCACCTCAGACAGGCTTTCGCGCAAGGCCCAGAGATCGCCGCGCTGTTTTTCACTTTCTGCGATGGTGCCGTCCAACACCCATGCTTTCTCTAGTGCATGTGCGATCAGGTGCTCGATCGCCGCGCGCGCCTGTCCCTGAGATTGACTGGTGCCCACCTCCATCAAAATATACCAGTCATAAGGCGCGGTCAGCGGATCGCGCATGGTCATGTGCTGCATCAAAAAATCGAGTCCGATGCGCGGGATGATTTCGAAAGCAGAAACCTGGTTGCCGGTTTCTTTTTGCGCAAGCTGTAAAAGATCAATCGCCGCACTGATTGATGGCACGGCGACAAAGGCGGTCGCGATGTCAGTGGGGCGGGGAAACAATTTCACGGTGGCCGCGGTGATGACGCCCAATGTGCCTTCCGCGCCAATGAAGAGCTGTTTTAAATCGTAGCCGGTATTGTCTTTGCGCAAACCGGAAAGCCCGTTCCAAATCTCTCCTTGCGGGGTGACCACCTCTAAACCCAAAACCAAATCGCGCATCGGGCCATAGCGCAGCACCGCATTGCCGCCAGCATTCGTCGAGATAAGACCGCCAATTTGCGCCGAGCCTTCCGAAGACAGGGAAAGCGGAAAGAAACGATCGGCCTCTTCCGCAATCTGTTGCACATTGGCCAGAATACATCCCGCCTCCAGCGTGAGCGTGTTGTTCTGCACATCGATCATGCGCACAGCGTTCATGCGGTTGAGCGACAGCACGATCTCGTCGCCCGTAGGAATCTGTCCGCCAACCAATCCGGTATTGCCGCTTTGCGGGACAATGGCGGTTTGCGTTTCAGCGCACACTTTGACGATGGCGGCAACCTCGTCCGTGTTTTGCGGACGCACCACCAGCGGCGTGGCGCCAACCCAGCGGTCGCGATGTTCCGTGGTGTAGGCGCGCATGTCGTGCGGATCGTCGATGACCCCTTTCGGGCCGACAATGGCTTTGAGGCGATCTAATGTGTCCGTTGTGGGTGTCTGTGTCATCGAAAGAACTCTATGGGTGTCGCGGCTGGCTGCCAAGGGGCAGGGGATGTTACGATCTGGGTGCGGCCGCGCGCCTAAGACGATCATTGATCGCCTCGCCCAGACCCTCTTCAGGGATCGGCATGACGGCGATACACGTGCAGCCGGTTTTATCAAGTTCATGCAGGGCGTCGAACAGCGCGGCGGCGGCTTCGATCATGTCGCCCTGGGGACTCAAGTTGCGGGTTGCGAGGGGCGTCCCAGGAAGGGGATCGCCAAACGCCAGCAGGGCTTCATCGGCGTTCACATAGGATGCATTAAGGCGCAACTTTGTGTTGGGGGCGTAGTGACTTTCCAGTTGCCCCGGTGAGGCGATTGCATGTGACGCGCCGCTTGTTTCAATCAAAGGACCGGTGACAGTTTCAATCTCTGCACGGGGGATGATCCCTGGACGCAAAAGTTGCACACCTTCAGGCAAGACTCTGAGCACGGTCGATTCCAAACCTTGCTGGCAAGGGCCGCCATCGAGAATGAGCGGAACCGCATCACTCAAACTGTAATCCACATGCATGGCTGTTGTGGAGCTGATATGGCCCGAGCGGTTGGCGCTTGGCGCAGCGATGGGGCAACCGGCCGCCTCCAGCAGCGCTTGCGCAACCGGATGGGCGGGCATCCGTAACGCCACCGTCTCAAGGCCTGCGCTGGCCAATCGCGAAATCGGGCATGTGGCTGCGCGCGGCAGAACCAAGGTCAACGCGCCGGGCCAAAAGTGCGCGATGAGGTGTTCAGCCACATCATTGACTGCGCAGAAATCGCTGATACGTGCAGAGGTGTGAATATGGGTGATCAGAGGATTAAAGTGCGGACGGCCTTTGACGGCAAAAATTTTTGCGACCGCTTCATCTTGCGTCGCGTCTGCGCCAAGGCCGTACACTGTCTCTGTCGGAAAGGCCACCACATCGCCGTCTTGAAGCAGCGCCGCAGCCCGATGCAGGCTGTCCGTATCAGGGGGGCGGATCGGCATGAACGGTATCAACTTTCCCTTGCGTCAATGGTTTCCGTTAGGGCGAAATCGGGAAAAGCCCTCCAAAAAGGCGCTGTTTTCCCATGTGGTCGCA
>JANQLI010000382.1 GCA_028280675.1 Alphaproteobacteria bacterium | reverse complement strand
GCAAAGATCAAGTACCTGCATTCCGGGCTGTGCATCCACAAGCAATGATGCCACTTGTGTGCCCTGATCCTGAATTTCAATCTGGCCATCTTGATAGAGATCAAGGCCGCGCAAATTAACATAACGCCCATCCGCACCCGGCTTAATGCGAACACCAACCGGACTGAGATGACATGCTTCGGCATGATGTCCACGTGCTTGCAACTGCATAACCACACCGTCCCGCGTGGACTTGAGGGTGTTCACGCGCACATCTAAAGACGCCCGCTCTGAAAGCGCTGTCCAAAGTGCAGGTGCATCATGATGTTCATAGAACTGCGGATGTCGCAAAAAGTCTGGAATGTTTAATTCCACCGAGGGCAGCTCTGATTGTCTGCATGAAGTGAAATGAGCAATTTCTTCATCCGTGAGAAGTGTCGGGGCATAGCCCTCACCACTAAATAAGTCTTGAACTTCACCGAGATCTTTTTGTGCAAGCAAAGCAAGATATGTCAACACAACATTACGGGGACTCTCGTTCTGTAAAGCAGATAAACATTGGCCATAGCAGCGCATGATCGTAAATACCGTCTCAGTAATGAACGCACGATCTTTCGATCCCGCATAACGGTTTTGCCGCGCCCACTCTTTGACGATGTTATCTAAAGGCGCACGCTTACTTTGAAAGATGTCGAGAAGATCAATGACCGCCTGCAAACGTGCGCCGGGTGTCATGCGTCACATCACGAATTTTGTGAGGGATAATTCGGCGCTTCGCGGGTGATCGAAACATCATGGACATGGCTCTCCCGCAATCCTGCCGAAGAGATTTTCACAAAGGAAGCATTCTGATGAAAACTCTCAATCGTTGGAGAGCCGGTGTAACCCATAGACGCACACAATCCACCGACAAGTTGATGAATGATCACATTCACTGGCCCTTTATAGGCAACACGCCCTTCAATGCCCTCGGGCACCAGTTTCAAACTGTCACTGATGTCTTGTTGGAAATAGCGATCGGCAGACCCGCGCGCCATCGCACCCACTGAGCCCATACCGCGATAAGATTTATAAGAACGCCCTTGATAGAGGAACACCTCACCTGGGCTTTCTTCAGTGCCTGCAATCAGCGATCCGACCATGGCCGCATTGGCGCCCGCCGCAAGCGCTTTGGCAAAATCCCCAGAATATTTAATGCCGCCATCCGCGACAATGGAAACGCCAGCCTTATGCGCAACGTCTACAGCATCTAAGATAGCCGTTAGTTGCGGCACACTCACACCTGCGACGATACGGGTTGTGCAAATGGAGCCAGGACCAATACCAACTTTGACGCAATCCGCCCCAGCGTCAATCAACGCCTTCGTTGCTTCTGACGTTGCTACGTTCCCAGCGATCACTTGTGTGTTGCCATAGGCTTTCTTAATGCGTTGCACCGTTTCGATCACAGCAGACGAATGGCCGTGCGCCGTATCGACAACAAGCACATCCACATCCGCATCTAGCAGTGCTTCACCGCGTTCAAAGCCCGCGTCGCCAACACTTGTCGCAGCGGCGACACGTAACCGCCCCTGCTCGTCCTTACAGGCATTCGGATGCGATTCCGCTTTTTCCATATCTTTGACAGTGATTAAACCGATACAGCGATAAGCATCATCAACAACAAGCAATCGTTCAATACGATATTGATGGAGCAAAGCTTTGGCTTCTTCGCTATCGACACCCTCACGCACCGTGACCAAGTTTTCCTTGGTCATCAATTCGGCAATCGGCTGATTCATATTTGTCGCAAACCGCACATCGCGGTTAGTGAGAATACCGACAAGTTTTCCGTTCACATCACCCGGTTGTGGTTTTTCGACGATAGGAATGCCCGAAATTTTACGGGTCTGCATCACCGACAGCGCCTCTTGCAATGTCTGATCTGGATTGAGGGTCAATGGGTTGACCACCATGCCTGATTCATATTGCTTAACCTTGCGCACCTCATCCGCTTGCTCTTCGACGCTTAAATTCTTATGCACCACGCCGATACCCCCCGCTTGCGCCATGGCGATAGCAAGGCGCGCTTCCGTCACCGTATCCATCGCGGCGGAGAGAAGGGGAATATTCAAGGTAATGGATTTTGTGAGGTGTGTGCGTGTGTCAACTTGGCTCGGCATGACATCTGACGCACCGGGGCGCAGCAACACATCATCAAATGTCAGAGAATCGCGGATTTCCAAGGCTCACCTCCATCACACCGCATGCGAGTCAGATGTCCTTGGCACGCGGTGGCGATGTCTAACACAGGTCTTTCGCAGACGCAAAGTGCAAATATATGACAGATGGTTAAAGCTGAAGCTGGCCCTAGCTTTGCGGGCGCTCTAAGCCTTTAAATGCGAGCGCAACCACATACATTTCAGACGAATCGGCCCGGCTGGCTTGGGGTTTGAAATGGCGCACACTTTTGAAATGCTGCCGCATCCGCGCAAGCAATGCATGCTCCGTCCCGCCTTGCAGCACCTTTGCCACAAAGACCCCACCCGGCGTGAGAACATCAAAGGCAAAATCAAAAGCCGTTTCGCAGAGCGCCATAATGCGCATGTGATCGGTTTGTTTGTGCCCGGTTGCTGGAGACGCCATGTCCGAGATCAACACGTCAACAGGCCCGCCAAGATGATCTTTAATGATCTGCGGGGCTGCGTCATCCATGAAATCGAGTTTTATACATGTCGCGCCCGTGATCGGCTCCATGTCTTGAAGATCAACGGCCAGAACGTGCCCGAGCGATGGATCACCAGGTGTCTTTGCTGTGCCTAACCGCTCTGCCGCAATTTGCGTCCACCCTCCTGGTGCGGCGCCCAAATCAAGAACGCGAACGCCCTTCTTCAAAAAATGAAACCGCTCATCGATTTCAGCAATCTTATAGGCTGCGCGCGACCGATACCCTTCGTCCTGCGCCTTTTGCACGAAAGGGTCATTCAACTGACGCTGCAGCCATCGCGTCGAAGAGAGTTTACGTCCACGCGCCGTCTTGACTTTTTGCTTAAGGTCACGCCGCGCATCTTTCCCCTGCTGTTTTTTCCATTTGCTGGTGCGCGTTCTTTTTTCGCCATCACTCATGAAGCTGTCTCCACTGTCGATGATCGCGCTGCTTTCTCTGCATTCTTCTTTGCGGCTTTCCGGCGCCGCCGTGATCTCCGTTTGCGGCGGCGTGCATGATCCCGATCAGCCTTATCCATGAGAGCCAGCAACATCCCCTCTCGCAGACCGCGATCCGCGACACGCAATCGCTCACACGGCCATAGACGATAGATAGCATCGAAGATAGCGCATCCAGCAACCACAAGATCAGCCCGGTCATGACCAACACAAGGCTCTCCGGTGCGTTGGTCATAGCTCATTCCCGCGATACGCTGGGAAATCGTATGAACCGCTTCCGTCATGATCCAGGCGCCATCGACCTTTGCGCGATCATACCGCTCAAGCTTAAGATAGATCCCCGCAAGCGTTGTCACCGTCCCTGACGTGCCAAGAAGATGCATATTCTCCGGTGCAAAGGATGCGGAGACGTCATGTTCATCTTGAAAGGTTTTCAAGTGATCATACACTTCTTGCACCATTTCTTCATAAATCTCAGGCGGGACATCGCCTCCGCCATAGCGCTCAGCCAGGTTCACCACGCCATAAGGCAATGATGTCCATGCCGTGATGGCTTGTGAATCCCGTTTGATATTCGGACGGTCGCCCGTTTTGCGCAGGTCAAGCCACACAAGTTCGGTGCTGCCACCGCCAATATCGAAGATCAGCGATCCCTCGCACTTACGGTCAAGCAACGTGCAACAACCGGCAACAGCCAGCCGCGCCTCTTCATCAGCCGGGATAATGTCAAGAACGAGTCCGGTTTCTTGCTCCACCCTTTGCATAAAGTCTGCGCCATTATCAGCAAGACGACAGGCTTCCGTCGCAATGGCGCGCATACGCGTGACGCCACGTCGGCGAATCTTCGAGGCGCAGATTTTGAGGGCCTCCATCGCACGGTCCATTGCGAGGTCCGAGAGCTGTCCGGTTTTTTCAACGCCCTCGCCCAATCGCACCGTCCGCGAAAAGGCGTCAATCACACGAAATCCACTACGGGAAGGTTTAGCCACAAGAAGGCGGCAGTTGCTCGTTCCGAGATCAACTGCGGCATAGGTATGCCTCCATCGCCCACGTGCTTGTTGCACGTGATTTGGTGATGCAGGCCCCTTATTCTTACGGCGGCGCGAACGTCCCTTTTTGGCAGGCGTGTCCTCGCGCCCTTTCTCAGGCGCGCCGGTGTCTGCCTTGGTGTTCAGCGCCTGGCGCTGCTTATGCGCGCCACGTTTTTGTTCTGGCACTGCAAATCCTGTCAGCCCGCCATCCTGTTAACCATACATACTTTTGGAGGCGAGCGGTTGCTGCCAGTCTAACAGGTTCAGCTCCATGGTAAAGCGCAGCAATCATTTTTCTTAAAGTTTGTTTTAGATCTTTGTGCCTACACTCAAAGTGAGTAACGCGTGGAGGTGCGGGGATGCTGGAAGAACATCAAAAATCTCATGGCAGCAATGACACAGGAACATCCGTTCCGAATCCAATCCTGACAGAAATGCGTGGGTTGCTCTTGAAGATGAAGCCAAGTTGCGCCTCACAAGCTCTAAACGCCTTACGCAAGGCCTATCCCAGCATTCCTCTCGAAGAGCGCGTGAAAGCCTACGAATCTTATGCGTCCAACATTCGCCGCGTTTTTCCTCACGCCGAATAAACTTCCTCAAACGCTGAAAAGTTTGATAATCTGGGCCTTTGAGACGGCGCGCACGATTATGAGTGTAATGCGGCAATTTGCCCCTTGAAGTATATATCACTTCGATATATGGTACTATATCAGATCGATATAAAGCCTGTTTCCGCCCCCCATTTAAGCAAAATGATGGAAAAGGCTGTCGCCGCAAGGCTCGTTTAAACAAACTGGAAGCCCATGGATATTCGCACTTTATGCCTCGGCGTGCTGACTTTGCATGACTCGACGGGTTATGAAATCAAAAAGATGTGCCAAGAAGGGGCGCTCTGCCACTTTCTCGAAGCCAGCTTCGGGTCCATTTATCCTGCCCTGAACAAAATGTGTGAGGAAGGTCTCGTCACCTTCCGATCCGAAAGCCAAGAAAAGCGTCCAGATAAAAAAATCTATTCCATTACCGACAAGGGACGTGACGTCTTCCAAAAGTCGCTTCTGATTGATCCTCTTGAAGACAAGTATCGCTCAGACTTTTTGTTCATCAGCTTATTTGCACATCTCTTAGATAAAGAGCATATGAAGCGCCTGATTGATCAGCAGATCGAATACTATCGTCAGCGTGTTAAAGAACTGAAACGATCCATGAGCGAAACGCAAAGCCCTGGCGCCCAATTCGTCAGCGGCTTCGGTGAAGTGACAACAAAGACCATTATCGACTATCTCGAACAGCAACGCGATCTCATAGAACAAGCATCGTGTTTGAACAACGAAACCGAAGATGCATAACGCATCAGTGTAGGACAACGAGTATGAAAAAAATTGATCTCAAAGACGCGCCTATTAAATCGTCATACCTGATGGCTGGCGGGATTGCGATCTTTCTGGTCCTTTGGATGGCATCTGGATATATCGGTTCTGACAGCGCCATCAGTGCCATCGGTGAAGAAAACACAATAGGCTCCCCGGAAACAGAAGCGCTCGCAGTCCGTGCGAAAGTCAGCAAAGCGCAAGTGCATTCCTCCAATCTTATTTTACGTGGCCGCAGCCAAGCGTCGCGCGTGGTGATCATGCGTTCGGAAACCGTTGGGCGCGTGATTGATGTCCCCGCACAAGAAGGGGCAAGGATCAATGAAGGTGATGTGATTTGCGAACTCGCGATGAATGCACGCCAAGCGATGTATGCGCAAGCGGAAGCAAATTTACGGCAACGCGAACTGGAATTGAAAGCTGCTAAATCTCTTCTATCAAAAGGGCATCGCTCGGAAACACAGGAAGCGGCTGCACAGGCTGCTTATGATGCGGCACAAGCCGCTCTTGAAGAGATCACCATTGAAATTGAGCATACGAAAATTCGTGCTCCCTTTGATGGTGTCCTCGACAAACGCAATGTCGAAGTCGGTGATTATATGAGCATGGGCGATCCTTGCGCAACCGTGATGGACCCGACACCGTTCCGTATTGTCGGTCAGGTTTCCGAAAAAGAGGTCATGTTTCTCAAACCAGGCATGAAGGGGTTTGCCAAGCTAGTCACAGGCGATAGCTTTGAAGGGGAGCTGCGCTTTGTCAGCAATGTCGCCGATCCCGCCACGCGCACATTCCGTATCGAATTGGAAGTGCCGAATGAAAGCTTTGCCTTACGTGATGGCGTTACTGCGGAAATCCATATTCCGTTTAACTCCATCCGTGCACACTTGCTGGCGCCATCCGTGCTGGTTCTCAATGAGGCAGGTCAAATCGGCGTACGAATAGCGCGTGAAGACGATACCGTTCAATTTGTCCCGGTCGAAATTCTTGCCGACACAGAAGACGGTGTTTGGCTGGGCGGCCTCCCTGAACAGATCACCGTGATAACAGTGGGCCAAGATTATGTCGGCGAAGGTCAAAAAGTCATGGTTGTGCTGCCAGAAGAAGAGACAACATCATGAATGGATTGATTGACGGCGCTCTGAGCCGCGCCCGAACAACGCTGAGCGTGATGGCGATTACGATCCTGGCGGGGATCATATCGTATATCAATTTGCCGAAGGAAGCGGAGCCCGATGTCCCCTTTCCCTTTATTCTCGTCTCCATCTCCCACCCTGGGATCTCACCTGTTGATGCGGAACGCTTGCTGATCAAACCAATGGAGCAACGCCTGCAATCGTTAGACGGTGTTGTGAAGATGAGCGCGAAAGCATTAGAGGGCATCGCTTATATCACGCTTGAATTTGATGTTGATTTTGACGGTGACCAAGCCCTCATTGATGTGCGTGAGCAAGTCGATATTGCCCGCGCCGATTTACCCGCCGACACGGAAGAACCGCTGGTGCTTGAGCAAAACGCCGCCCTCTTCCCTGTGATGGCGGTGATGATTTCTGGAGACACCCCAGAGCGAAAACTGGAAGAAATCGCCCGTAAGCTGCAGAGCAAACTTGAAGCGTTGCCGGATGTTCTGAGCGCAGATTTAAGTGGTAATCGCGAAGAACTTCTCGAAGTCATTATAGATCCCAATAAACTTGAAACTTATAACGTCTCGCAATCCGAACTCATCGCGGCGGTGACAAATAATAACCGTTTGGTTGCTGCAGGGGCGTTGGATACGCGGCAAGGCAAATTCTCCGTCAAAGTGCCGGGTCTCGTTGAAAGCGCGGCTGACGTCTATGACATCCCTGTCA
>JANQLI010000309.1 GCA_028280675.1 Alphaproteobacteria bacterium | reverse complement strand
GACCCACTCGCGACTCCACGAAAAAATGGCAAGTTTCTGCGACATCTTCATTGCCGCAGGCCCCTCTCCACGCATAATTTTAAAACAAACATGGCGTGTTTTCCAGCGCGCCATGTCTGGTGGAATACGTAAATCTGCGATCAACCCTGGTCGTCGATACCGGGCGAGCGCTTTCAGACCCCATCTAGGGCGCTCGCCCGTTTTTTAGAGAGCTTGCGTGACGCCCTCAAGCCAGGCTTTGGTGTCGTCATCAACCATTGGACTTAACGTCTCCCGCACACGGGCATGATAGGCATTCAGCCAATCCACCTCCTCAGGCGCAAGCAACGCGACATCGATAAGGATGCGGTCAATCGGCGCAAGGGTGAGGGTTTCAAATCCCATCATCGGACGTTCGCCGCCTGCGATGTCGTGCGGTTCTGTCACGGCGATAAGGTTTTCAATGCGTATGCCATAGGCGCCGGTTTTGTAATAGCCGGGCTCGTTCGAGAGGATCATGCCCGGTTTCAACTCCACTTTGGTGCTGCGCCGGTGAATGCCTTGTGGTCCTTCGTGTACGGACAAATAAGACCCGACGCCATGCCCTGTGCCGTGATCAAAATCAAGACCCGCATGCCATAAGGCTTGCCGCGCCAAAATATCCACCGCTGCGCCTGTGGTGCCTGCAGGAAAGCGCGCCATGGAAAGGCGGATCATGCCTTTGAGGACGCGGGTGAAGCGATCCCGCATTTCCTCCGCCGGTGCGCCAATGGCGATGGTGCGCGTGACATCAGTCGTGCCATCCACATATTGCCCGCCGGAATCCACAAGAAACAGCTCGCCAGTCTGCAATGTGCGATTGGTCTTTTCCGTTACGCGGTAATGCACAATCGCGCCATGGGGACCGGAGCCCGAGATCGTATCAAAGCTGACATCACACAACGCACCCCCCGCCGCCCGGCAGGCTTCCAACTTTGTGACCGCCGCAATTTCATCGACTGTGCCGGTTGGCGCTTCTTTTGCAAGCCAGGCCAGAAAAGTGGTGAGCGCCGCCCCATCACGCACATGCGCGGCGCGCGTTCCGGCAATCTCAATGTCATTCTTAATCGCCTTGGGGAGTACGCACGGATCATCGCCGCGTGTGAGTGTGGCGCCCGCCTCTTCCAAAACGTCAAAGAACCACGCACTCGCTGACATCGGATCAATCAGCACTTTGCTGTCATGCGCCCCCAACGCCTTCAACGCGGCTTCCAGCGCTTGCGGCGCATGCACCAACACATCATCCCCCAAATGCGCATCCACGTGTGGATCGACCTTGGCCGGATCAATAAAGAGATCCACTTTTCCGGTATGGTGCAAAATCACACGCGAAAGCACGAGCGGTGTGTGATGGACATCGGACCCGCGTATATTCAACAACCAGGCCACTGATGTGGGATCAGTGATCACCGCCGCATCAAGCTTTTTGTCACGCAAGTCTTCGGCAATCTTAGCGCATTTCTCAGCGCTGCTTTGCCCGGCATGTTCAAGCGCATGCGCCCGTGCTTTATCTGATGGCGGCGGCGGTTGATCGTCCCACACGGCATCTAACGGATTTGTCTCGCAGGCAAGCAAAACCGCACCGGCCTTATCGCACGCCGCCCGCAATTGTTTCACCGCATCAGCTGTATGCAGTTTCGGATCGTACCCCAGTTTAGCGCCTGCGCTGAGATGTGTTTCGATCCATGCGCTTGGCGTTTCATCCATAATGTTGCATGTGGTAAAGAGTGTGGCATCGGTTTCGTCTTGCACCTGAA
>JANQLI010000304.1 GCA_028280675.1 Alphaproteobacteria bacterium | reverse complement strand
CATTACCTCCTCGCTCAAACCCGATATGCTGCAATTACACGGCTCAGAAAGCCCGGGACGCGTCGCAGATATACGCGCCAAATTTAGCCTGCCCATCATCAAAGCCATCGCCATTTCCACGGAAAAAGACCTGGAATCGGCCAAAAATTACCAAAACGCCGCTGACCTGTTGCTGTTTGATGCGAAACCGCCTAAATCTCACACCTCTGCGCTGCCAGGAGGCAATGCACTCAGCTTCGATTGGTCTCTCTTGACTGGAAAAAGCTGGGATATTCCTTGGATGCTGTCGGGGGGGCTGACCCCTGATAATGTGGTGGACGCCATACGTCTGTCGGGCGCAGAGGCGGTTGACGTGTCTTCAGGTGTCGAAGCGGCGCGCGGCCAAAAAGATCCGGCCTTGATTAAGGACTTCCTTGCTCAAGTGGCACAGCTATAAGACACCATTTGATGAGGGCGTATCCCCTCGAAATGATAAAAGTTTGGGTAAGACGCACTTATGACCACGGACCAACCGAATGCCTTCACGCAAGGTCCTAATGATCACGGCCATTTTGGGATTTTCGGCGGACGCTATGTTGCCGAAACCTTGATGCCACTCGTGTTGGACTTGGAAAAGCATTACAAGGCGGCACGGGACGATCAAGAGTTTCAAAGTGAGTTTGCGCATTACCTGGAGCATTATGTCGGCCGCCCGAGCCCGCTTTATTTTGCCGAGCGGCTGACCGAACACCTTGGGGGCGCGAAGATTTACTTCAAGCGCGATGAACTCAATCACACAGGCGCACACAAAATTAATAACTGCATCGGTCAAATTCTGCTGGCCAAACGCATGGGCAAGAAACGCATTATTGCGGAAACCGGCGCAGGCCAGCATGGCGTTGCCACAGCAACCGTCGCCGCCCGCTTTGGTCTCCCGTGTGTCATCTATATGGGAGCCGTGGACATCGAGCGGCAAAAGCCGAATATTTTTCGCATGAAGCTTCTTGGGGCCGAAGTGGTCCCCGTGACGTCCGGATCGCGCACACTCAAAGATGCAATGAATGAGGCGTTACGCGATTGGGTGACCAATGTAGACGATACATTTTACATCATTGGGACCGTGGCCGGTCCGCACCCCTATCCGGAACTGGTGCGTGATTTCCAGTCTGTCATTGGCCGTGAGGCTAAAGCACAAATGTTAGATCGTGAAGGGCGTTTGCCAGACACCCTTGTCGCCTGTATCGGTGGCGGCTCGAACGCAATGGGTCTTTTTCACCCCTTCCTTGATGATCAAAGCGTCCACATCGTTGGGGTGGAAGCGGCTGGTAAAGGAGTCGAGACAGATCAACACGCCGCCTCGCTCACAGGCGGTCGCCCTGGCGTGTTACACGGTAACCGCACGTATCTTTTGCAAAATGAAGACGGCCAGATCGCTGAAGCGCATTCAATCTCAGCCGGTCTTGATTACCCAGGCATCGGCCCTGAACATTCGTGGCTGCATGAAAGTGGCCGTGTGGAATATGTCTCCGCGACTGACACAGAAGCGTTGGAGGCGTTTCAACTGTGCTGCCAAATCGAAGGCATTATCCCGGCACTTGAGCCCAGTCATGCCCTTGCCGAAGTGATGAAACGCGCACCTAACTTACCGAAAGATCATTTATTGGTGATGAATATGTGCGGGCGTGGCGACAAAGACATTTTCACCGTTGCCGATGCGTTGGGAGTGCGTTTGTAATGAGCACACGTATCGATCAACGCTTCGCGGATTTGCGAAAGGAAGGCCGCGCGGGTCTTGTCACCTTTATCACGGCAGGCGATCCAGACCTTGAGACATCTTATGAAATTCTCAAAGGCTTGCCACAAGCGGGAGCCGACATCATCGAATTGGGCATGCCGTTCACGGACCCTATGGCGGATGGGCCGTCCATTCAAGCAGCCGGTCTACGCGCCCTCAAAGCGGGCGGCAGCATGAAGAATACACTGTCGATGGTTACACGCTTTCGCAAACACGACAACGCAACACCGATCGTGCTGATGGGCTATTACAATCCCATCTATATTTATGGCGTCGATACATTTTTAAAAGATGCTCTAGCGGCTGGTGTTGATGGCCTCATCATTGTTGATTTGCCGCCCGAAGAAGACGAAGAACTGTGTATCCCCGCATTAAAAGCAGGGTTGAATTTTATTCGCTTGGCTACACCCACCACTGATGATGCGCGATTGCCCGCCGTGCTCAACAACACAAGTGGCTTTGTCTATTACGTCTCTATTACAGGCATTACCGGGGCGGCAAGTGCGTCAGCCAGCCATATCACCCCTGCGATAGACCGGATCAAGCGGCACACGGATCTGCCTGTCGCTGTGGGATTTGGCATTAAAACCCCTGAAAATGCGGAAGATATTGCTAGTGTTGCCGATGCTGCTGTTGTGGGATCGGCGATTGTTGACCGTATTGCCAGCTCTCTTGATGCGCATGGCAAACCACAAGACGGCATTTACCAACATGTGCTAGGCTTTGTCGCAGAGCTGGCGTCAGGTGTCGCAAAAGCGAAAAAGACACCTGCATAGAGATGGCATGGTAAAGCGGCGTAAAGAAGGACACGACATATGAATTGGCTCGACAAAATTGCCCGACCAAAATTGAAAGCCCTTCTTGGGAAACGCGATACGCCGGATAATCTCTGGATCAAGTGCAGTAATTGCGGCGATATGATTTTCCATCGCGATCTCGACGCAGCAGACAAGGTCTGCCCGAAATGCAATTTTCATATGAAAGTCGGTCCGACAGAGCGCTTTAAGGCGCTCTTCGATAACGGCGCCTATCAAATGGTAGATATGCCTGACGTTCCTGTCGATCCATTGAAATTCCGAGACGAAAAGAAATACACCGAACGCCTGCGTGATGCGCGCAACAAAACCGAACAAAAAGATGCTATTGTTACAGCGCATGGTGCGCTTGATGGGATGACCGTTGTCGCCGCTGTGCAGAATTTTAAATTTATGGGCGGCTCGCTGGGTATGGCCGCAGGTGAAGCGCTCATCAAAGCTGCCGAACTTGCCATTGAAAAACGTGCCCCTTTGATTTTGTACACCGCGGCAGGGGGCGCGCGCATGCAAGAAGGGATTATGTCCCTGATGCAAATGCCGCGCACCACGATTGCTGTGCAAATGCTGCGTGAAGAAGCGCTGCCTTATATTGTTGTCTTAACCGACCCAACGACAGGCGGTGTCACAGCGTCCTATGCGATGCTCGGCGATGTGCAAATTGCCGAGCCCGGAGCGCTGATTGGGTTCGCAGGCCCACGTGTGATCGAACAAACCATTCGCGAGAAATTGCCAGAAGGCTTTCAGCGCGCAGAATATTTGTTAGATCATGGCATGCTCGACATGGTGGTTCATCGCCATGAATTGCGCGACACACTTTCACGCATTGTGCACCTTTTGATGAATAAAACCCCTTCCACGACTGACAGTGCTGCGCCAGAGAGTGAAGAAGAGACACCATCGGATGATGACACCCCAAACGCGCCCAAAGAAGAGCCGAGCTCCGAAGACCAGTTAGCCGAAGTGGAACGTCAATCCAAATTGGCGGGCCAAACGCCTTAACACCGATAAAGGCCCATGGCTGTGAACAACCAAAGTGATCGTCTTCTGGAGCGGCTTCTCGATTTGCATCCGAAGAAAATCGATCTTGTTCTTGACCGTATTGAACGCCTTTTGCAGCGCCTTGGCGATCCGCACAAAACACTGCCTCCCATCATTCATGTCGCCGGCACGAATGGCAAAGGATCAACAATCGCCTTTATGCGCAACATTCTTGAGAGCGCAGGCCTGCGGGTGCATAGTTATACATCCCCTCATCTTGTGCGCTTTCATGAACGCATACGCTTGGCTGGCGAGGCGGGACACCGAAGCGCCCCGATTGCTGAATCAGATCTCGCAGTTTGCCTTGACGCGTGCGAGACTGCGAACGGGGGTGAGCCGATCACGTTTTTTGAAATTACTACGGCGGCGGCCTTTTTAGCTTTTTCAAAAACCCCCGCAGACATCCTCCTTTTGGAAGTC
>JANQLI010000256.1 GCA_028280675.1 Alphaproteobacteria bacterium | reverse complement strand
TCGATATTCGGGTGCAGATCGATCAGAATGTCATGCGCATTTACGCCCAACGGGAACGGGTTTTCGCACCAAGCGGACCGATCTTTATGTTGTGGATGGTCGGCACATCCCTTGTGCTGCTGACCATCGCGATCCTGTTTTTGCGCAATCAAGTGCGCCCCATTCAACAACTGTCGGAAGCCGCCACGCGTTTCGGGAAAGGCTTGGAGACCAAGAACTTTAAACCCTATGGCGCCACGGAAGTCCGCCAAGCGTCTGAAGCGTTCATCGAAATGCGTGACCGGATTTCACGTCAGATCGAACAACGCACGCTTTTGCTGGCCGGTGTCAGCCATGATTTGCGCACGCCGATCACACGCATGAAATTGCAAACGGCGCTGATGCCCCATACTGAAGAACTTGATGACTTACGCAAAGACATCGAAGAGATGGAGCATATGCTGGAGGAGTATCTCGCTTTCGCGCGCGGACAAGGCAGCGAGGCGGCGATGCGCACCGACTTGAGCGAGATCTTACGCGATCTTTGCGAGAGCGCCAAACGCGCTGGCTTTGACATCGCCCTTGATCTGCGCAGCGACATCACGCTTTCACTCAGGCGCAATGCGATTAAGCGCTGTTTGACAAATCTGGTGGATAACGCTCTGCGCTATGGCGATAAAATTGCCATCATCGCCGAACGGGTGGACGATATGGTCGAGATTTCCGTCGATGATGACGGTCCTGGCATCCCTGCAGATAAGCACGAAGAGGTCTTTAAACCGTTCAAGCGTCTGGATGAAAGCCGCAACTTGGATCAGGGCGGCGTGGGGCTAGGCCTGGCCATTGCGCAAGATGTCGCCCATGGCCACGGCGGTGAGATCAACCTCAGCCGCAGTCCCTGGGGCGGTTTGCGAGCAACACTGCGCCTGCCTGTATAAGCTAAACGCTGAGCTCTTTCGCTCTTTCAAAGGCGGCCTTCACCGCCTTTTTCATAAGCGCGCGCAACCCCTCATCGGCCATCAGAATGTCAAGCGCGGCTGCGGTGGTGCCCCCAGGGCTGGTGACATTTTCGCGCAAAAGCGCTGGTGATTGGTCTGATATGCTGGCCAATTCCCCAGCACCGCACAAGGTCACTGTCGCAAGTTGCAATGCGGCCTCTTCCGACAGACCGACATCCACACCTGCGGCTGTCAAAGTCTCAATCATAAGAAACACGTAAGCCGGGCCGCTGCCCGACACAGCGGTGACCGCATCGATCAAACCTTCATCTTGCACCACAACAACATCGCCGACGGCTTTGAGAAGACTTTCACATTTCGACTTTTGCTCTGCCGTGAAAATGGCGGGCAGATAGAGCCCGGAAACCCCTGCGCCAATCGCTGCGGGCGTATTGGGCATAGCGCGCGCGATCCGCGCCGCAGACCCAAGAACGCTTTGCATGGCGGCAATGCTTTTGCCCGCCGCGATGGAGAGAAACACAGTCTCGTCACTCACAAAACCAACCAAACCAGGCAGCACGTCATCCATCACTTGCGGCTTCACGGCCAGAACGACCGTGCTGACCATGAGGGCCGCCGCCTGATCAGCATCGGTGATCAAAGAAAATCCATGAGCCGCCTTAAGCGTCTTGAGCGCCGCAGAGGGAGATGGCTCCAAAACAGCGAGCGCCTCACCCTTGACAAGACCTTGGTTCAGCCAACCCTCTAAGAGGGCGCAGCCCATCTTGCCAGCGCCGACAAGAAGCACATCCGTCCTGGATGATGACATTTAAGCGTGTCCTTCTGTCTCAAAAAGAGCAGATTGTAACGCTTGTTGGGCATCCTGTCCCGCCCAAATCAGATATTGAAAGGCGGGATAGAAACGATCACAAGCCGCAAGAGCAATGGTCACCAATTCCTCGCACTGACTTGGCGTCGCTTGCGCACCCCCTTGCAGCATCAAGCCATGGCGGAAGAGGACGATTCCCTCATCGCTCCAGAGATCAAAATGTCCGAGATACATTTGCTCGTTGATCATCGCAAGGAGATCCACAAAGCTGCTGCGTTTCCCCGTTGGCAGACGAATATCGATCTCTGCCGCAAGATGCAGGACCTCCAAATCTTCACGCCAGGTCAAGGTCAGCGCATAATCGCTCCAGGTCCCGCGGATGACGAAATCAAGTTCATGTTCATCCGCCCGGGCACAGGTCCAATTATGGGCTGTGGCAAGCAGTTCAAGTGTATCAAGAGGATTGTCGGTAACGACATCTTCGACGTAGGTAATGGACATGGCCGCAACTCCCAAAACCAATCATATCCAGCATCGGATCTCCAATGGTTGGGAGCTGCGTTTTGAGCCTCACGCGATTCACAACCAATGAATCACCTTGTTCAGACGGTAGAACGAGTGGTGGGGCTTGGCAACTGATTGCATCTCATTTTAAATGGGCAAGTATAAAATGCCCTTGATTACAATCGCCTGCTTGCCTTTCTTGCCACCACACATTCAGCCGAATTTACTTACTCACCACTTCATAGAGTGTGGTTGAGCCACTGACTTCATAAGCCACAGCCAACATCGGCTTGCCATTTGGGCTTTCATCCGCTGCAATAAAGCGCATGCCTTCCGGCGCCAGATCACCTGCTGTGCCCGCTTCCGGATCGCCCGCAAAATGGCGGCTTGTCATATATGTTTGAAAAACCGGCGCCTTTGGATCGGTCACATCATAAACCAAGATGCCGCCATCCCGCTCAAGGCCGATAAAAGCGATGGTGCGCCCATCCATGTCACCAACAGCCAGTGCTTCGGGCTCTGGGCCTTTGTCGTCGCTGCGGTCGTCGAATGCGTTTTCCGTGTCTTTCGCATTGAAGAATTCAGGATGCTCTTTGGCAATAAGCTTTTCAATCGCATCACCGCTATCGAAGACCTGTTTGCCTTTTGCATCCCATATGGAGAACGACCGCGCCCCGTATGAATAGAGCTCGTCATGATCGCCATCGCCATCCGTATCGCCCATGCTGGTTGTGGTTTTAAGACGGCCGAGATTCGATTTCTCTTGCAAGCTAGCGGCATTTGGGAAGGCTTTTGGATCGAGCGTTAATTTGCCGATACGGGTTTCTTCACTCCAGCCATCGTAGTCTTTGGCGTCCCCTTCATTGGCGGTGATGAAGTACACATCCTTGCCCTTGGTGAAGGTTGCAATCGTGTCCGGCTGATACATGCCTTTGACAGGCCATGTTTGAATATTGATCTTGCCGTCTTTGTTGCTGGCGTCCAAGGCATGCTTGCTATGATCTTTATAGCCAAGACCGACCACATCTTTGATCTTCGCCCCCGCAAGATCGACAATGGCAACCGCATTGTTTTCCTGCAGGGTCACAAAAGCCGTGTTTGAATCTGCAGAGACGGCGGCATATTCAGGTTCAAAATCAACGGCGGCGGCGGCTCCAGGCTTCACAACACGGGCGCCTGCTGGGATCTTCTCATTCCATTGCTCAAACCCAAGCAGACTGACTTTGGCTTCCATCACGCCTTTTTTGAGATCAAGGACGGCGATGTGACCAACAGGGTCAATGGTGTAATCATCGCTTGGCTCACCTTCACACGCGACAACCGCAAACCGCCCATCGGGAGAGAACGCCACCATGTCCGGCAGGGCGCCCACATCATAAGCCGCCAGGGGTTTGCCGTCTGTCGAGTAGAACGCGACCATGCCTTTTTGGGTGTGGTCCTTCTTTTCAATGGCAACC
>JANQLI010000255.1 GCA_028280675.1 Alphaproteobacteria bacterium | reverse complement strand
ATGGCCTACCTCGCAGCGCGGAGTGTGCGGGGCTTACCGCTTACGCTTCCGACAACGACCGGTGTTAAGGAACCTCTGACAGGCGGTACGCGCTATAGCGCATCATCAAGTTAATTTGGCTTTATTAAAAAGCGGGGCTTTCTTCGAGGCGCATATCCATATAACCGGCAATTGAAGACGTCATGTCGTCAATATAGCCGTCGAAGAAATGGTTCGCGCCTTCGATTTCTTCATAGCGAATATCGAGACCGCGTTGGGCTGCGAGGCGCTCATAGAGTTTCGCCACATCGCCTTCAGGCACCACTTGGTCGGCGCGGCCATGCAAAATCAAGCCGGAGGAGGGGCATGGCGCGAGGAAGGCAAAGTCATACATATTTGCAGGCGGTGATACGGAAATAAAACCGAAGATTTCTGGACGACGCATCAGAAGTTGCATGCCAATCCATGCGCCAAAAGAAAAGCCGGCGATCCAGCATTGTGTTGCATTCGGATTAAAGGACTGCATCCAGTCAAGGGCGGCGGCGGCATCCGAAAGTTCGCCAACGCCATGGTCAAACGTGCCTTGTGATCGGCCGACGCCGCGGAAGTTAAAGCGCAGAACCGAGAAATCCCGCTCTGCAAAGGTATGATAGATTTGATAGACGACCCGATTGTTCATGGTCCCGCCAAATTGGGGATGGGGATGGAGAACAAGGGCCAAAGGCGCATTTTGTTTCTTACTTGGGAAATAACGGCCTTCTAGGCGTCCAGAAGGGCCAGCAAAGATAACTTCAGGCATATAAAGGTGCGCCTCTTATTGTCGTCCACGTTTTTGTTGGCGATGTCGCTGTCAGTTGCCAATACCCTAGGAAATTCATGTGTTTTTCTATATATAAATAATCATTAAAAAACAATGATTTAGAATTTTTTAGGATGAAATACTTGACTTCTGTACATGGTTTTGCGACATACACCTTATCAAAAGGAATCTGCAAGGGCGTGTTCTTAGCACACCACAGCCCCTCAATGGCAAGGTTTTGCTGAAACAATCCGTATTTTTCATATGGATATTTGTTTTTCGGCCCGCCAGGTGGGGGTGTGAGCTCGACGCAGAAGAGAAAGAGAGTGTGTCGTGAAACTCAGTACCAAAGGTCGTTATGCCGTTATGGCAATGGTGGATTTAGCACTCCACAGCAAAGGACGTCCGATCACATTGGCAGATATTGCCAGCCGCCAAGAAATCTCATTGTCCTATCTTGAGCAACTCTTTTCCAAACTGAGGGCCGGTGGCTTTGTTGATAGTGTGCGCGGACCAGGCGGTGGCTATAAGCTCGCAAGTTCTGAGGAGGATATCTGCATTGCCGATATTGTGTTGTCAGTTGATGAGTCCCTCAACCAAACCCGCTGTCAGAACGGCGAGAATTCGGAGGGTTGTTCTTCGAAAGGTGGCCGGTGTTTAACCCATGATTTATGGGATGAACTCGGGCGTCAAATTTATCTCTATTTAAGTTCCGTCTCGCTTGGCGATGTGGTCCATAAACGCATTGTCAAATCAGGTTTGCAATCTGTGCAGCCGGCATCATCAGAGCAACCATCACCTGAACAAGAAGTGGTGAGTGAAACCGCGTGACTGCGCAATCCACATATCTTGATTATAACGCAACGGCGCCGTTAAAACCCCTTGTCATTGAGGCGATGACGGCTGCGTTGCAGGCCGTTGGCAATGCCTCGTCTGTGCACAGGCACGGTCGGCTTGCGCATCGGGCGCTTGAAGATGCCCGTGGTCAGGTGGCTCAACTTCTTCATACCCAGCCTGCACGGATCACCTTTACATCTGGGGGCACGGAAGCGAACACCCTTGCGATCAAAGGTGCTGTTGAAGCAAAAGGCCTCACCACAGTGATTGTCTCTGCAATCGAACATGATGCGGTTCTACAAGCAGCGGCAGCGAGCGGTGCGGATGTTTTGACCGTTCCTGTTTGCGCGAAGGGCGTGGTGCGCGTTGATGCTTTGAGAGATATTTTCATTACGCTTGGCGAGAAAGCAAAAAGCACATTGGTTTCCGTCATGCTTGTGAATAATGAAACAGGTGTTGTGCAGCCAATAGATGAGATTGTATCACTTGCCCATGATTATGGCGCTCTTATCCATACGGATGCGGTGCAAGCGCTTGGGAAAGTCGATGTGAATTTTGACGCCCTTGGGTGCGATCTCTTAAGTGTATCCGCACATAAGTTAGCTGGACCGCAAGGGACAGGCGCTCTTGCGATCAAGGCTGGTCTCACCTTAGCGCCTCAAATGCGTGGCGGCGGTCAGGAAAATCGTCTCCGTGCTGGGACGGAGAATCTCCCTGCCATTGTTGGTTTTGGGGCGGCGTGCCAAGCCGCGCAAACGGATCGCGATGCGTTTGAAAAGTTGGCTGAATTGCGCGATGGCTTGGAAAGTGCGATTGCAGCGCTTGCGCCAGAGGCGGTCTTTTATGGTCAACACGCGACACGTCTTGCGAATACGTCTTGTTTTGCCGTTGCGGGCTTAAAAGCAGAAACACAAGTGATGGCGATGGATCTTGCAGGCGT
The DNA here is from genome assembly GCA_028280675.1 of Alphaproteobacteria bacterium. Classification (GTDB taxonomy): domain Bacteria; phylum Pseudomonadota; class Alphaproteobacteria; order SMXP01; family SMXP01; genus JANQLI01. The sequence goes on along the minus strand of JANQLI010000255.1, from coordinate 3,165 downwards.
ATCGATTAGCGCCGGTTCCGCATGCTCTTCCGGGAAAGTCACGCCCAGTCATGTCTTAAAAGCGATGGGTGTTCAAGAAGATATTGCCGATTGTGCAATCCGGGTCAGTTTGGGATGGGCCAGCACGCAAGAGGATGTTGATCGTTTTGTCGCTGCTTGGGCGGCGCATTACACAAAGAAAAAAGAATCGGGTGCGCTGCAAAGCGCGTGAATGAGTTGAGAAGCAGAGAGTATGGCTGCAACAGAAGAAACAATTGAAGATGTCTCCGCTTTGGAGAAGTACAAGTATGGCTTTGTCACGGATGTCGAAAGCGAGCTTGCGCCAAAAGGGTTGAACGAAGATATTATCCGTTTCATTTCGGCGAAAAAAGATGAGCCGGAATGGATGCTGGAATGGCGTCTTGAAGCTTATCGCCGCTGGCTTGAAATGACGGAACCGAAATGGGCGATGGTGAATTATCCTGAGATTGATTTTCAGGACCTATACTATTACGCCGCCCCGAAATCGGATGATGATCGGCCAGAAACGTTGGATGATGTCGATCCGGAACTCCTTGTGACATATGAAAAGCTGGGTATTCCCTTGCGCGAGCAAGAGCTGCTTGCGGGCGTCAAAAATGTCGCCGTCGATGCGGTGTTTGACTCGGTCTCGGTTGTCACCACGTTTAAAGAAAAGCTGGCGGAGGCGGGCGTGATTTTTTGCCCGATTTCAGAAGCCCTGCAAACCCATCCAGAGCTTGTGAAAAAATATCTTGGGACTGTGGTGCCGGTCACGGATAATTTTTACGCCACACTCAACTCTGCTGTCTTTAGTGATGGGTCCTTTGTCTATATCCCGCCCGGTGTACGCTGTCCGATGGAGCTCAGCACCTATTTCCGCATCAATGAAGCCAAAACGGGGCAGTTCGAACGCACCCTGATCATTGCCGATAAAGGTTCGTATGTGAGTTATCTTGAAGGCTGCACCGCGCCGATGCGCGATGAAAACCAATTGCATGCGGCTGTGGTGGAATTGGTGGCGCTGGAAGATGCTGAGATTAAATATTCGACTGTGCAAAACTGGTTCCCCGGTGATGAAAACGGCAAAGGTGGGATTTATAACTTTGTCACCAAGCGCGGTGATTGCCGCGAAGCCAATGCCAAGATCTCTTGGACCCAAGTGGAAACAGGGTCAGCGGTGACGTGGAAATACCCAAGCTGCATTTTGCGCGGCGATAATACGTCTGGTGAGTTTTACTCCATTGCGATCACGAATAACTATCAGCAAGCCGATACAGGCACCAAGATGATCCATTTGGGGCGGAACACCAAAAGCCGCATTATCTCGAAAGGGATTTCGGCTGGCAAAGCGCAAAGCACCTATCGCGGTTTGGTCAACGTGCACCCAAAAGCGGCGAATGCGCGGAACTATACGCAATGTGACTCGCTTCTGATTGGCGATACATGTGGCGCACATACCGTGCCATACATTGAAAGCCGGAATGCAGGCGCGCAAATTGAACATGAAGCGACCACATCCAAGCTCAGTGATGAGCAACTTTTCTATTGCCGCCAGCGTGGCATTGGTGAAGAAGAAGCGGTGGCGCTTTTGGTGAATGGATTTTGTAAAGATGTCTTGCAGGAATTGCCGATGGAGTTTGCGGTCGAAGCGCAAAAGCTTGTGGCGATTAGCCTCGAAGGCAGTGTGGGATAAACGATGTTAGAAATTAAAGGTTTACGCGCTGAAGTGGACGGAAAAGAAATTCTCCAAGGGCTTAGCTTGTCCATGAAAGCGGGGGAAGTACACGCCATTATGGGGCCGAACGGCTCAGGTAAAAGCACGCTGTCTTATGTGCTCTCAGGCCGTGATGGTTATGATGTCACTGGTGGCAGCATGACTTTCCAAGGCAAAGATATTACCGCGCTTGATCCCGAAGAGCGCGCCGCCATGGGGATGTTCCTTGGCTTTCAATACCCGCTTGAAATTCCGGGTGTCCCGACAATGACCTTCTTGCGCACGGCCTTGAATGCACAGCGCAAAGCGCGGGGGGATGAGGAGATGGATGCGCCGACCTTTTTGCGTCTCGCGCGGGAGAAAGCCAAGCTGCTCAATGTCTCGAATGAAATGCTCAAGCGCCCGCTGAATGTTGGGTTCTCTGGCGGTGAGAAAAAGCGCAATGAGATTTTACAAATGGCTCTTTTGGAGCCTACGCTCGCCATTCTTGATGAAACCGATTCCGGTCTCGATATTGATGCGTTGAAAGTTGTGGCGGAAGGGGTGAATGCCTTGCGTTCTCCTGAGCGTTCGATGCTAGTGATCACCCATTATCAGCGCCTTCTTGATTACATTGTCCCCGATCATGTGCATGTGCTGGCCAACGGCCGTATTATCAAGTCAGGAGATAAAAGTCTGGCTCATGAGCTTGAAAAGAATGGCTACGATCAATTTTTGACGGATGCGGCGTAAATGAGTGCGGAGGTAAAACATATGGCCTCTAATAAGGCGCCTGCGCTGAAAGTTGCGGCGTCTGCGGGTGATATTGAGCAGCCCTATATTGACGTGGCGCGGGCATTGCCTGTGGATCGTTTTCGCGAAGATCGCGTCCAAGCGCTTGCTACATTCCAAGCAATGGGATTTCCTCATCGCCGTGTCGAAGAATGGAAGTACACGGATCTGCGCCTTAAAATGCGGAAAGCCTATACCCTTCCGTCAGACGCAGCATCCTCAGTGACTGGCGCCGGCGGCCCATTCGGTGATTTGGATGTGCATCGCATTGTCATCGTGAATGGCCGTTTGGTCTCGGATCTTCCGGTACAAGATGGCCTCGAAGTTGTCGATGCGCTGAACGGGTCAACCGCTTGGATCGATACGCATCTGTTCCGTCTGCAATCGGATAAGCCGAAAGCGTTGGCGGCGCTCAGCACAGCGATGATGGGATCATGTGTGGCCATACGCATCAAGGATGGGGTGACGCTTGCTCAACCGATCCATATTGTCAGCATCACGACAGACAGTGACAGTCAACATCATGCGCATGTCTTAATCGTTGCAGAAAATAATGCGCAAGCGAGCATTATTCAGGAGTATTTTGGTGAAGGCGGTAAAGATTACTTCACGAATGTCACCGTTGAAATGATTGCTGGCGCGCAGGCAACCTTACGTCATTACAAAACGCAGAATGAACA
>JANQLI010000238.1 GCA_028280675.1 Alphaproteobacteria bacterium | reverse complement strand
AAAGGGACCGTATCGTGAGTGACACTCTTTCAAAAGCGATGATTCTTGCGGCCGGGCTTGGCACGCGCATGCGGCATTTAACCGCTGACAAGCCAAAAGCGATGGTTGCTGTAGATGGCCGCCCTCTTATCGATCATGCTATTGCGCGTTTGAAAGATGCTGGCGTGACGACCATTGTTGTGAATGTGCATTATAAGGCAGATGTGTTGGAAGATTATCTCAAGACGCGCAACGACATAGAGATCATTGTCTCCGATGAACGGGATATAATCCTCGACACAGGTGGCGGCATTGCGCGGGCGCTTCCATATTTTGACGATGAGCCGTTTTGGACGCACAATTGCGACACGATTTGGACAGAGAACGAGTCGCAAAATTTATTGGCCATGAAGGATGCGTGGGACCCAACAGTCATGGATGGCTTAATGCTGCTGGCAAACCGGGACGAATCGCTTGGCTATGACGGGGCCGGTGATTTTTTCTTAGGGGCTGATCAGCGATTAACACGGCGCGGCGATGCGCCCACCGCACCTTTTGTTTGGGCCGGTGTGCAAATTATCAAACCGTCGATGTTTGCACGCGCGCCGAAAGGACCGTTCTCAACGAATGTGATCTGGGATGCGCTCATAGAACGGCGCACACTCTTTGGTATGGCCATGGAGGGCACATGGATGCATGTCGGTTCGCCAGAAGGCGTGCAAGACGCAGAAGCGTTCATGCAACGGCAAAGTTAGCGTGATGGCTCGATCGGCGCGCAGTCTCCCTTCGCTGTCCACTATTCCCGCTGGGATGTCATTTGTCGATACACTCGCGGCGACGCTATGGAATGTGTATGCAGATGACCCAGCTCTCTTTGCAGGGGTGAGAATATTGGTTCCAACCCGCCGGGCCGTCCGCAGTTTACGGGATGCCTTTTTGCGGCAGGCACACTCATCAAGCCGCGAAGCGTTGTTATTACCACGCATCCAGCCTTTAGGGGATGTGGATGAGGAGGATTTGATCATTGATCCAGCGCCAATGGCTTCTCTTACCATGGCGGAGGTTGGCAGCCGACCTGTGATTTCGCCACTGCGTCGGCAATTAAGATTAGCGCATTTGATCAAGCATTGGAGCGAGGTGCAACAATCCCAAGGCAAAGACCTTGGTGTGCGGAATGCAGCGCAAGCGGTGGCGCTGGCGGTCGAGTTGGGGCGCTTGCTCGATCTCTTGCAAACCGAAGGTGTCACAACGGACCGTTTTACCGGTCTTGTTCCTGATGCGTACACGGAGCATTGGCAAGACACGGTCGCGTTTTTAAAAATCATCCATGAACATTGGCCGGCTTATCTTGAGGAAGAGCAATGCGTGGACGCGGTTGAGCGCAGGAATGCAACCTTGCGAGGCCTGGCTGACCGCTGGCGTCATGAGCAGCCTCAAACGCCGATTATTGCCGCCGGGTCTACTGGGTCTATTCCGGCAACGGCTTATTTGCTTGATGTGATAGCTCGCCTCCCGGCAGGGGCAGTGGTGCTGCCTGGGCTTGACATCACCATGGATGAAAAGGCCTGGGCTGTGATGGATCCATCGCACCCGCAATATGGCATGAAAGAATTGCTAGGGCGTATGGATGTTGACCGGTCGCACGTCACGCTGTGGCCGGGATGCGAAGATGTCGGCGCAACACGACAGAGCCGAAGCCATATCTTGCATGCGGCGCTTCGCCCTGCAGATGCGACAGAAGATTGGCGTGACGTTGTTGAGCGCTTTCAAGAGCAAAATTGGGATATGGGACTGGATGGCCTCACGTGTATTGATGCGGTGCATGCCGCAGAAGAGGCTGTCATTATTGCCCTCATTTTACGCCACACACTTGAAGATCCGGGAAAGACAGGGGCGTTGGTGACGCCGGACCGTCAACTGGCGCGGCGTGTGGCGGCGCATCTAAAGCGGTGGGAGATTGCGATAGATGATTCGGCTGGAACGCCGCTCAATAAATCACCTGTTGGGAGTTTCATGCGTTTGATTGTCGAGGCAGCGCATGAAGAGGCCTCACCTCTTTTTTTGCTCAGTGTTTTAAAACACCCACTCTGCGCAGCCGGTTTGAACCGCCAGAATTGCCGCGATGCCGTTGAGCAGCTTGAATTGATAGCATTGCGTGACTCGCGGCCGAAAAGTGGCATAGGCGGATTACGTAAGCGCTATGAGACGATGCGCGATCAAACATCACAGAAACTCTCAAAAGAAACGAAAACAGCCATTGAAAAAATCCTCACGGTTCTTGATGCGGCATTTTCCCCCTTTATTGATGCGCTGAATGCAAATGAGATAAGCCTTCAAGAAATGACAGAGCATCATATTCGCTGTGCTGAGATGCTTGCGGCTGAAGATGGCGATGATGGTGGTCACTCACGGCTATGGTCCCATGATGATGGTGAGGCTATGGCTAGTTTTATGCGGCAATTGCATGACGATGCGATTGTTTATCCCAAGATGCGGGGAAGCGAATATCTTACGCTTTTTGAGACAGTGTTGTCAGGGCAGGTGTTGCGTCCAACTTATGGCACACATCCCCGGCTATTTATTTGGGGCCCCATGGAAGCGCGATTGCAACATGCCGATGTGGTTGTTCTGGGGGGATTGAATGAAGGCACATGGCCTGGCGAAAGCCGTCTCGATCCTTGGTTGAATCGCCCCATGCGCAAAGAGCTTGGGCTGCCAATGCCTGAGCGTCAGGTGGGCCTATCGGCGCATGATTTCGCCCAACTGGCCAGCAGTGAAAAGGTGTTTCTCACCCGCGCTGAACGCGTCGATGGCGCACCGACCGTTGCGTCGCGCTGGTTGCTCCGTATGGAGACAATTTTGCGTGGGGCAAAGGCGTTTGACTGTCTTGCGCCGGATTATCCATATCAGCAGATTGTGCAGCAATGCGATAAGGTCACATATGTGCCGCGATCTGCGCCAGAACCGCGTCCGCCGGTGAAGGCGCGTCCGCGCACGTTCTCGGTTACTGACATTGAAACATGGATACGCGACCCTTATGCGATCTACGCGAAAAAAATCTTAAATTTGCGGCCTCTCAACCCCATTGATATGGCGGTGGACCGGATGCAGCACGGGACTGTCATTCACAAAATACTTGAGACTTTTGTGGCCGCTTATCCAGATGACCTCCCTGACAATGCAACAGAGCAGTTGCTCAAGATTGCGAATGACGCATTTTCCAAGATTGAAGACCAGCCGAATGTTGAGGCGTTTTGGAAGCCGCGTTTTGAGGATCTCGCCCATTGGTTTGTTGCGACAGAACGCGAGCGGCGTCTCAACGCGAAACCGCTTGTCTTAGAGCAAGCGGGCGTTGTGCTGTTGCCAGGGCCTGCGGGTGATGTGCAGTTGAAATGCCGGGTGGATCGCATCGATCAATGTCAGGATGGACTGGTTATCTATGATTACAAGACCGGCGTCCTGCCGAGTAAGAAAGAGGTCCAAAGCGGTTTATCTCCGCAGCTTAGCCTTGAAGCTTATATTCTTGCGCAAGGTGGTTTTGAAAATGTCGCACGGCAGAGTGTGGTTGAATTGACCTATCTGCAAGTCAAAGGCGGCGCTGTTCCAGGGGAGGTGCGCACTGTCGCAAGCAATTGTGATGAAGTGACAGAGCGCTTGACCGATGCTTCAGAAGGGGTGATCAGGTTGATCGCGGAGTTCGATCAAGAGGAGACGCCTTACTTATCGCAGCCCCGTGTGCAGTTTTTGCGGCGTTTTGCGGATTACGACCATCTCGCGCGCGTGCAGGAATGGTCTGCCGGTGGCGGCGAGGAGGACGTCTGATGGCGACGGGGTTTGATGATGCCATTCTTGATCAGGCGCGTGCCTCTGATCCACGTGTCTCTGCGTGGGTGTCGGCCAATGCGGGCACGGGCAAAACCCATGTGCTGACTCAACGTGTGATCCGCCTGCTGCTGTCCGGCACCGACCCGCAACGGATCTTGTGCCTCACCTTCACCAAAGCGGCGGCCTCGGAAATGGCGCGCCGCTTGTTTAAAGATTTAGGCGAATGGTCCACGCTGCCTGATGATGTGCTGATCGAAACAGTCTATGCGCGGACCCGTGAACAGTTATCGCCGGATGATCTTCCAAAAGCCCGGCGATTATTCGCGCAAGCCTTGGAAACGCCGGGTGGATTGAAAATCCAAACCATACATGCCTTTTGCGAGCGTTTGTTGGGACGCTTTCCTTTGGAAGCGCAGGTCGCCCCAAATTTTGATGTGCTTGACGATCGCACGGCGGGGGAATTGCTCGATCACGCACGCTTTCATGTCTTTGAAAAAGCGCTTGAGGAAGAGGGCACGCCACTTGCGCAGGCGCATACCTATCTGGTGACGCGGCTTGCGGAAGAGACGTTTGATAAGCTCTTTTATGAAGTGGTGCAAAAGCGGCATCGTTTGCAATGGTTTTTTGATCGCCATGGCGGTGTTGCTGGCGCTGTCACCACCCTCGCCCATTGTCTTGATTTGTCAGGGGGAGACGATGCTTTCTCCATTATGACAGAGACTGTAGAGGAACCGTATTGTGACCTGACGCGGTTGGAATCGATACGCGATGTTTTGCGCACGGGGACGGCGAAAACGGAACGTACACAGGCAGAACGGATGGATACGTTTCTCTGCCAGACGGACCTTGAAACCGCGTTTGAACATTATACACCAATCTTTCTGACACAAACTGGCGCGCCGCGTGCGGATCGCGGGTTTATCACAAAGGCGTTCCGGGAAGAGCATCCCGATGTTGATGATTTCATGTCGACTGAACGCGCGCGTGTTGCGCGTCTTTACGAAAAACTTAAAGCGGTGCGGATTATTGAAGCTAGCACGGCGCTTTTTACGCTTGCTGAAGAGTTTATTCAACTCTATGCGCAGGAAAAACGCCAACGCGCCGCCCTTGATTATGATGATTTGATTCTCGCAACGCGAAACTTATTGCAGCGTTCAGCAGCCGCATCTTGGGTGCTTTACAAGTTAGATGGCGGTCTTGACCATATTCTTGTCGATGAAGCGCAAGATACGTCCCCTTATCAGTGGGATGTGATTAAGGCGCTTGCGGCGGAATTTTTCTCTGGACTGGGCGTGCACGAAGAGCGTGAACCCAAAGAAGTGCGCACCATTTTTGCAGTCGGGGACGAGAAACAGTCGATTTATTCCTTCCAAGGCGCGGACCCAGATAAGTTTCATGAAGAGAGCCTGCGTTTCCATCAACAGGTGACCGATGCTGGCTATGAGTGGGCGCGGGTCGCCTTTCAGTTGTCCTTTCGTTCAACGGATGTTGTGTTGCGTGCGGTCGATGTGTTTTTTAGCGATGAAGCGCAGCAAAAGTCGCTCACAGCATCAGGTGAGCCAATCCGTCATCTTACAAACCGTGATGGGCACGCCGGGCTTGTGGAGCTTTGGCCGTTAATCGAGCCCCGTGACGTGGATGAAGAAGACCCATGGGACGCGCCTATCGATTGGGTTGCGCCCCACAGTCCTCCGGCGGAATTGGCCCATAAGATCGCCACCACCATCAAGCACTGGCTCGAGTCAGGTGAATGCCTTCACAGTCAGGGGCGCCCCATTGCGCCGGGCGATATTATGATTTTGCTCCGCAATCGGGGTGCCTTGATGGAGCCAATTATCCGCGCTTTGAAAGACAATAATATTCCCGTGGCAGGCGCGGATCGTATGCACGTCACGGAACAATTGGCGGTCATGGATCTGACGGCCCTGACGGAGTTTGTGCTGCAGCCCGGCGATGATTTATCTTTGGCTTGTGTTTTAAAGTCGCCATTGGTGGGACTCACGGAGGACGAGCTTTTTGAATTGGCCTATGGCCGCACGGGATCTTTGTGGCAGGCGTTGAAGGCAAGGCGGCGCGAAAAACCATATGATGCGGCCTATGCGTATCTCAGTCATATGCGGTCGCGTGCGGATTTTGTCAGTCCGTTTGAGTTTTATCAGGACATTCTAGATGGCGCGCCATTATCGGGAAATCTCTCCGAACAAACAGGCCGGCAACGGCTTCTCACACGCTTAGGCCAAGATGCAAATGATCCGTTAGATGAATTTTTAAACTTAGCGCTTGTGTTTGAAGAAACGAAGACGCCAAGCTTGCAAGGGTTTATACATTGGCTTGGCAGCGGGGAGGCAGAGCTCAAACGCGAGCAAGACCAAGGGGAAGGGCGTGTGCGTGTCATGACCGTGCATGGCGCGAAGGGGCTTGCATCGAACATCGTTATGTTGCCGGATACGTGTGGTGTTCCCGATCCGCGCCAAGATGATCATCTTCTGACTGGTGAGGATGATATGATCATGTGGCGTCCACCGCGAACGGCTGATCAGGAGACTATCTCGGAAGCGTGGCGCACGGCCTATCAACAGAAAAAAGAAGCGGAATATCATCGCCTGCTTTATGTCGCGGCCACGCGGGCGCGGGATCGTCTTTATATAGGCGGCTATCAGAAGGCGACTGCGCCAAAGGACATCTCCTGGTACAAACGCATTGAAAGGGAGCTCCGCCCTCTTGCCGATGAAGTGACGGCATGGGATGGCACACCAGTGTTACGCCTGGTCAGCGAGCAAACCGCGCCCCCGGAAGCATCGACAGCGCAAGATATAGTCACTCAGGTCATCACGGACATGCCAGAGTGGGTCATGACCTCTGCCATGCCGGAACCGATGCCGCAACAACCGTTAGCCCCATCGCGCCTGCCGCTTGCGCAAGAGGGGGAAAGCGAGCCGCCTGTTCTTTCGCCATTGGCCGCTGATCAAAGCGATCGCTTTCGCCGTGGCCACTTGATTCATAAATTGCTCGAAGTGCTGCCCAATCTGCCATCGGATCAATGGCGCGATGCCGTGTTACGTTTTCTGACAGTGCAAGCCTCTGACTTCGATGAGGCGCAGCGCCATACTCTTCTCACGGAGATCTTAGCGATCTTAAACGATACGGAGTTTGCAGCCTTGTTTGCCCCAGGCAGCCAGGCGGAGGTGGCGCTTGCGGGGATGGCGCACGGACTCTCTAGTGACGACATGGATGACGTCATCGTCTCTGGATTTATTGACCGTCTTTGTGTGACAGACACCGAGGTGATGATTGTCGATTATAAAACAAATCGGCCACCGCCAAAATCTGTAGACACTGTGCCCATCGTCTATCTCCGGCAAATGGCGGTGTACCGGGCGTTGTTACGTGAGATTTATCCGAATCATCGCATACGCTGTGCGCTTCTGTGGACCGACGGCCCGCTTTGGATGCCGCTGCCAGATGCGCTTTTGGACCGTAGTTTGGCCAGATAAGCAGGCCTAAAGCGCGGATCAGATGATTTCAGGGTGGCGGCCTTGACGCATTTCGCTGCCGTTCTTACATTCGGAGTCCTTGGATAAGGTGAGTCGCAGGGGCAGGCTCATATGTCCCGCTAACATAAGAAAGAGTGATCCATGGCAACGAAGGCAGTAACCGATTCATCCTTTGATGATGATGTGATTAAATCCTCACAACCCGTGCTCGTCGATTTTTGGGCCGAATGGTGTAATCCGTGCAAACAGATTGGGCCCTCCCTTGAGGAAATTTCTGACGAAATGAGCGATAAGCTGACAATTGCTAAGATCAATATTGATGAGAATCCGAAAATCCCCAGCCAATTTGGCGTTCGCGGTATTCCGACTTTGATGATCTTCAAAGACGGCGAGATGGCCTCGATGAAAGTGGGCGCGATGCCAAAAGGCAAAATTGTTGAGTGGATTGAATCTGAAACCGCATAAAGTTTAAGGCAAAGGCGTATGCGTTTGCGCAAGCACGTCGCCAGCCAGATAAAGAGAGCCGCAGATCAGGATGCGCGGCGCATCCGTTTGATCTGCGGCTTTTTGTATATCCAGCACACGAGTCAACGCATCTGTTAGGGTGTTTGCAGAAAAACTTGGGAAGCCCTTGGCGCGGGCAATCCGTTCGATCTCATCTGGGTGTGCTGCGTTTTCATTGTTTGGGATGGGAAGTGCGATTACCGCTTTCGCCATGGTTTGAAATGGTGTGAGAAACGCATCGACGTCTTTGTTCCCCATCATGCCGAGAATGAGATAAAGCGGCCGGGAGACTTTTTCTTCGAGAGCACCGATTGCTTGCGCCAGCACCATGGCGGCATTGGCGTTATGCCCGCCGTCAAGCCATACTTCCGGTAAGATGCTGGGGCGCGCGGCCCAGGGCAGGCGGTCCGCATCCAGGCGTTGGCAGCGCGCAGGCCATTCTGCCTGTTCGATGCCTTCTGCGATAGCACTGTGAGAAAGGGTGACGTGCGATAGTTGCCGTAATGCTGCGAGGGCAAGCCCGGCATTTTCAATTTGATGATAGCCGCGCATTTTAGGGAGCGGTAAATCAAGAAGCCCATCGTCATCCTGAAAGATCATCCGTCCCGATTCCACATAACAGGAAAAATCTTGGCCAAAAATCGTCAAAGGTGCTGCTTGTCGCGTTGCTTCATTTTCGATCACCCGTTGTGCAATGTCATCCTGTGGCCCGCTGACAACTGGACAATCTTTTTTGATAATTCCTGCTTTTTCGCCAGCAATACCTGCAAGGTCATCCCCAAGAAATTCGTGATGATCATGATCGATATGAGTGATGACCGACACAGCAGGCT
>JANQLI010000186.1 GCA_028280675.1 Alphaproteobacteria bacterium | reverse complement strand
CGGCACGTTTCTTGTGCGCTCTGGCATTTTGACATCGGTTCACGCCTTTGCGGTCGATCCCGAACGCGGCGTGTTTATCCTCGCGCTGCTTGGCCTCGCGATTGGGGGATCGCTCACGCTCTTTGCCATACGCGCGCCGGTGCTGAAACCCACCGGTGTGTTTGCGCCGGTCAGCCGTGAAGGCAGTTTGGTGATTAACAATCTGGTCATGGTGGTCGCTTGTGTGACTGTTTTTCTCGGCACGTTCTATCCGCTGTTTATGGATGCGATGACTGGGGAAAAGATTTCTGTCGGCGCGCCCTATTTTAACAGCACCTTTATTCCGCTGATGATCCCAGCCGTCATCTTGATGGTGCTTGGTCCCATTTTGGCGTGGAAACGCGGTGACATGAGAATGACCGTGCGCCGTTTACGCGGCGCTTTTCTCGCGACACTCATTTTGACGCTGATTGTGCTTGCGATCACCTGGCCGACCGCCTTGACAGGTTTGATGGGGATGGCCTTGGCGGCGTGGGTGGTGTCGGGCACGTTGGCTGAACTTGTGCGCCGCTTGCGTCTGTTCGACCTTCCGTTTGATCAAAGCATAGCGCGGGCGAAAAATCTCGGCGGCAATGCTTGGGGCACCACCATCGCTCATTTCGGTGTCGGCATTGTCCTCGCCGGGATGACGGGGATTTCCGTGTGGCGCGCCGAACAAATTGTCATGATGACGCCGGGTGATGAAACGCCGATTGCTGGCTATGCGGTTACGCTGGATGCTGTCGAAACAATTCAAGGGCCGAACTATACGGCGCGCCAAGCGCAGTTCACCGTGCGCGATAATGGCGCTGTGTTAGCGCAACTGACATCGGAAAAACGCTTCTACACGGTGCGCCGTATGGAAACCACCGAAGCGGGGATTAAAACCACATTGTCTGGCGATGTCTATGCCACAATTGGTGAGCAAGATGATCAAGGCCGTTGGGTGGTGCATCTTTATCATAACCCTCTTGTTGTGTGGATGTGGATTGGCGCGGGCGTCATGGTGCTTGGCGGGTTTGTATCGTTAAGCGATCGCCGTTTGCGTGTCGGCGCGCCAAAGCGGTCAAAGACCAGCATCCCTACATCTGCGAGTCCGGCGGAGTAAGCTTGGATGACTCGCATTGTGTATTTTCTTCCTATTCTTGTTTTCTTAGGCGTCGGTGCTTATTTTGCGATTGGCCTGACATTAGAGCCCAGCCGTCTGCCTTCTACGTTGATTGATCAACCATTTCCTGAGATGGATCTTCCGCCCATTGAAGGATTTGAAGAAGGGTTGTCGCGTGACAACCTCAAAGGGCAAGTGTCCCTGGTCAATATCTTTGGCTCTTGGTGTGTCGCGTGTCTGGTGGAGCATCCAACCTTAATGACAATCGCCGCGCGCGAGGACGTGCCGCTTTACGGTATTAATTGGAAAGACGCACCCGGTGCAGGCGCGGCCTGGTTGAAGCGTCATGGCAATCCTTATACGCGTATTGGCGATGATCCCGATAGCCGTATGGCTATAGACCTTGGGGTGACAGGCGCGCCGGAAACGTTTGTCGTCGATCAGCAAGGGCGCATACGTTATAAACATGTCGGTCCAATTACAGATGATGTGTGGCAGGATCTGATCGCGCCGATCATTGAGAGATTACGCGCGTCATGAAACACCTCGTTGCATTTTGTCTCACCGTCTTTTTGTCCTTTACAGCATGGGCAGTGGAGCCAAATGAGATTTTAGACGACCCGGCGTTGGAAGAACGGGCGCGCGAGATTTCAAAACTCCTACGCTGCGTTGTGTGTCAGAATGAAAATATCGATAGCTCAAACGCCCCGCTGGCCCGTGATCTGCGCCTTGTGGTGCGTGAACGTCTGGAAGAGGGCGACAGCGATGAAGAAGTGCTCGCCTTTGTCGTGCAACGCTATGGCGAGTTTGTGCTGCTGAAACCAAAGGTGCGCAGCAGCACTTTCGTGCTGTGGTTTGGTCCTGCGATCGTCTTGCTCATCGGACTCACGGGGCTTGCGATTTATTATCGTAATCGTCGCCGCGCGGCTGCTGCAGTTGTCCCACTGAGTGCGGATGAGGAAAAGCGTCTCAAAGAGTTGCTCGGCGACGATTGATTATTGCAGCGCGGGCACCACTTTTTCACCGATCAGTTTAATTGACGTTGCCGGATCTTGATGCAGCTCTAAAGCCACTTCCGTCATGCCGGTCGCTTTGATTTGCTGCAAGTGCTCAATCTGTTTATCGATCTCGCTGGTGTGCCCTGCAAGGCAGATGTTGTCAACCAGCGCATCCATGATCCGTTCGGGCACACCCGGCACCGTATGTGTGCCCTTGGTCACCATGGCGTAGATTTCATTGCGGTGCGCTTCGATAATGTCGTAATCGTCATCGGAAAGAAACGTTGTGATGATGTAGCGGCGGAACAGTCCACGATAGCCAAGCCACATGCGCGCCTCGTTTAAAGCTTTCTCTTTGTCATCATAGACATGCCAGGCCATGTAATTGGAAAAGCGAAAATGATCGGATGGACGCCCAAACGCATTGAGGTGGCTTTTGATTGTGTTGATGGCATCCGTTGCAATGACTGGCGGCAGGTCGCTCATCATGATGCCATCTGCCACGCGCGAGGCCATGCGCAGCATTTGCGGTTTATTGGCGGCGATCATAATGGCTGGTTTGGGGGATGTCGCCCAAACCGGATGATAGCGGTTTACGCTATAGAGCTCGCCGTCATATGCAATCGGCTCTGCAGAAGTCGCTTTTTGCAAAATCTCTGTGCATTCGCGCACCGCGCGCACGCGTTTGGTGGGCGGAATATTCAGCGCCATCAAGGCTTCCCCGCCACCGCCGACAATGATTTCAGCGCGCCCGCTGGCAAGCTCATTCAATGTCAGAATGGAGGTGCACATACGTACCGGATGTGTGTCGAACGGATTGACCGCAATGGGCCCGAGTTTCAATGTGCTGGTTTTGTGGGCCAGTTTCGACATGTTGGTATAGGGGTCGTGCGAGTCGATCAGACTTGAGAGCCACACTCCGCGGATCCCCACCGATTCTGCAAGCAGTCCTAACGCGCAAATCTCATCGGCGTTTAAACGGCTGCTCAGGACGACATCAATATCCATATTTCACTCCCTTTGCCAAAAGTGTAGGGGGCTTACTTGTGCAAAGAAAGGCAAATCGGTTTTCCACATGTGCCGGTCATTGGACGCGCGTCCGTTGGCGTCCCAAGGTCCGGTGGCGGCGGCGTGCTGCCACGCCTCCCGGTTTGTTGTGCGCGTATTTAAGCGGCTGCGATGAGTTTCAGCGCTTGGAACGGTTTGCCAAGCGCCTCGGCTACCGCTTTGTGTGTGACGTGCCCGGCTTTGACATTGAGGCCATTGCGCAAATGCACATTCTCTGCCAGCGCGTTGTCGATGCCTTTGTTGGCAAGTTCAAGAATAAACGGCAGCGTCGCATTGTTCAGGGCTTGCGAAGAGGTGCGCGCCACTGCGCCCGGCATATTGGCAACGCAATAATGCACGACCCCATCGACAATGAATGTCGGGTCGTCATGGGTTGTCGCATGGCTGGTTTCAAAACAGCCGCCTTGGTCAATGGCAATATCAACAACCACAGCGCCGTCTTTCATCTGTGCGATCATCTCTTTGGTGACGAGTTTCGGGGCCGCAGCGCCTGGGATCAACACGGCTCCAATCACAAGGTCGGCGTCGAGGGCGTGTTTTTCAATCGCGGCTGAGGTTGAATACACTGTTGTGATGCGGTGGTTGAACGCGACATCCAATTCTTTCAAGCGGTCGAGATTTTTATCAAGCACGGTGACATTTGCGCCAAGGCCGACGGCCATTTGCGCCGCATGGGTGCCGGAGACGCCGCCGCCAATAATCACCACCTTGGCGGGCTCTACACCGGGCACGCCGCCAAGCAAGACACCGCGCCCGCCTTCCGCTTTGTGCAAAGAGGTTGCGCCCACCTGAACAGACATGCGGCCCGCCACTTCGCTCATCGGCGTGAGCAGGGGAAGGCGACCTTCCTCATCGGTCACGGTTTCATAGGCAATGGCGGTGCATCCTGACTCTAATAACGCCTCTGCTTGATCTGGATCTGGGGCTAAATGCAAATAGGTGAATAATGTCTGGCCGGGCCTCAGCAACGCGCATTCCTGCACTTGCGGCTCTTTCACTTTGACGATCATCTCCGCCGCCGCAAAAACCTGCTCTGCATTGGCGGCAATTTGTGCTCCGGCTGCTTCATAATCCACATCGCTATAGCCACTCCCGGCGCCTGCTTGGCTCTCAACCAGGACCTGATGTCCAGCACGGACCAGCTCTTTCGCGCTATCAGGCACCAATCCGGCCCGGTATTCATGATTTTTGATTTCCTTTGGAACGCCGATCAGCATGGCGGCCTCCTTTTTCAAATCTATCGCATTGCAGCCATTATGATGCAAAAAACACGAAATGTGCTTGCGAATTTGCGAGAAATACAGTCAAATACGAAAGATTTTGCGAAATTAGTGGAAATTATTCGAAGAATACAATCATGGCTCTCGACGCGCTAGACAAATCAATTTTGCATGAACTGCAGGTCGATGGCCGGATGAGCAATGCGGATCTGGCTGAAAAAGTCGGCTTGTCACAATCGGCCTGCCTACGACGGGTGCGTGCGCTTGAGGACCACGGCGTCATTGAACAATATGCTGCTTTGGTGAGCCAAGGGGCTGCGGGATTGTTGCAAAATGTCTTTGTACAGATCACATTGAAGAGTCAGGAAAGTCACGATCTCGAAGTGTTTGAAGCAAAGGTGCAAGAGCATCCGCAAGTGATGGAATGTTATCTCATGACCGGCGCATCAGATTATATGATTCGTGTCATTGTTGCCGATGCGGCGGATTATGAAAAATTGCATCGTCAATTTCTCACGTGTCTGCCTGGTGTGGACCGCGTGGTCTCAAGTTTTGCTTTGCGCACGGTGCGCAAGAAAACTGAGGTTCCCTTATGAGGTGATCGTATGCGTGCTGTGAGTGAGCGTCCAAAAGTTGCGATCCCATGTGATGCGAAAGATTTCGATGGCCATATCTTTCATGCGGTGGGGGAGAAATATATTGATGCTGTGCATACTATGATGGACTGCACGCCGCTTTTGATTCCGTCAACGCAAACGCCCTTGGCGCAAAGCGACATCTTATTGTGGGCGGATGGGATCTTGTTTACAGGTTCCCCCTCGAATGTTTCCCCAGCGCTTTACAATGGTCCTGCGCCGCGCGAAGGAACGCTTCTTGATCACCAACGGGATGCAACGACAATACCCCTGATGAAAGCGGCTCTCGACGCAGGCGTTCCAATTTTTTGTATTTGCCGCGGCTTTCAAGAATTGAATGTTGTGATGGGTGGAACGTTGTTCCAGCATTTGCACGAGCAAGAGGGCCGCTTTGACCACCGCGAACCGAAAGACCAGCCGATTTCCGTGCAATATGGCCCGGCGCACGCCGTATCGTTAACACAAGGCGGGATTTTGCAGGAGATTTTGGGCGGCGCCGATGAGATTCAGGTCAACTCTCTGCATGGTCAAGGGATCGACCGGCTTGGTGCGGGATTGACAGTGGAAGCGGTTGCGCAAGATGGCACGATTGAAGCAGTGACTGTTGAGAATGCCAAAGCTTATGCCCTTGCGGTGCAATGGCATCCTGAATGGAAACCGGATAACTCATCCGCATACACATCGCTTTTGAAATCCTTTGGTCAAGCGGTGCATGCCTATGCGGCCGCGCGATAGTTGGGGAAATCGCTTTTTGACGCCTGTTCTTTGGTCAGTAAAACCGTGCCCTCCAAGAAGGGGACCACCGCGTGGATGTTTCATGGATTCGTTTTATGGGCGCTCTAGCACTTCGTAAAACCCTATGACATGGTTTCTTGCTGTGAGATTACGAAAAAGAGGATGCCTCTCATGAGCGCTGCACACCCTTGGTTGGAAACTGAAAACTGGCCCGATACACCCATCCCGCGCGATCAATTGGAAAACCGTATTGAACGTGTCTTGACCATGACCAATATTGGCTATCTCGGCACGGCTGGTAAGGTGGGCCCGATTGTCAGTCCGCTGGAATTTTATGCGGAAGGGTTGACGGTTTATATTGTGCCGCAACCAGGCAGTCCGAAACTCCGCGCCATGCAGCGTAATCCGAATATTTGTTTGGCAGTGGCCAACCCAATGGCAGGGTGGGCTTGCACGATGGGCTGTCAGCTTTTCGGTCAAGCGAAGCTTTTGGATGTCGGGACGCCAGAGTGGGAACACGGCATGACCATTTTTAAATGGCAAGCCTCTTCCGCCGAGCTTGGCCGCCCAACAGATGAAGGCGCACCGCAAGTGCAATTGCTACGCCTTGATCCGGACCGGATTGTCTATACCGAACATTACATGCGCAAAGACGGCTATGCGCCGCGCACGGTGTGGCGCCGGGACGAAGGTTAAGATTCGCCCAGAAAAAGCGCGCGTTCTTTTTCACGGTATTTGACCAAATAGGCGTTGACTTGATGTTCGCCATTGATGCGAACCATATTCCACATGCGAAACGCATCGGCTGCGGCTTTGCGGTTCTCCGCGTTTAATTCGGCGAGAACCGTTGATCGATCAAAGGCGGTGATGCCTATGTTATAGGCCAGCATGACCAATGCGCTAAATTCATTCTCATTGACGGGCACTTGCAAGCGCTGCTTCACATGTTTTTCGATGCGGGTAATGTCGCGTTTGAATAGGCGGTTCGCTTCCCGCTCTGTGATGGCCATATCCTTTGTGACATCTCCGGTATGGCCATAGCCAATGGTCCACACACCGCCAATGTCGCGATACGCTTCAAGACGTAAGCCTTCCCGTTCCTTGATCATCTCAAGGGCTATGGGTGTTGTATGCATACGGAATATAGGCGGTTGCATGGCATACCATGTCAGTGTCGCAAGTGACGATCCGACCCAGATATTCGCTAGGATCAAACTCGACCGCGCGCGTTTGCTCCGAACCCAGGCCAGTTTCTGCTTCAATATGCCGAACACAGTTCCTCCCAATGGTTGAAAAAGGGGCAATGGAAGAAAGACCCAAGGATGAGAGCAAAAAGTGGGCAAAATGTGACGGCACAGTCGCCTTGGCAGACGATTTATCAAGCGCGTTGAAACCAATAGGTTGACATGGCGAGTGTCGGGCCAATGAAAATCGGCAATCCGGTGGCGATATGTTGATGATAGTCAACTTCCTTTAATTCGGGCGCAAAATACGTGTTGATGTCTTCACGCGACACGCGGCGTGGGCCAATGGGACGCCACTCAAACGCATGGCGTTTTTCAAAATGCACCAGGACAAAATCCCCATCGGGCGCGAGCCACTTGAGAAGCTGCCGGCGATAGGCCGCATGGCGCGCCTTCTTCATATTGTGTAGCACACCTGCATCAATCACGATGTCAAAGGTTTCGGGAAGGTCATAGGTAACGGCGTCCGCTTGAAGGCACGTCACATCAACCCCTGCCGCATCCGCGCGTGCTTTGGTCATGTCGAGAGCTTTCTGGGCGAAATCCATCGCGGTCACAGTCCACCCTTGCGAGGCTAAGAAGACAGAATCGACACCAGCCCCGCAGCCAATATCCAACACTTTGCCCGGCGTGGCGCGCGCAGCGGTAATATCGCGCAAAAAAGCTGTCGGGTCGTCGTGCGCCCAGGGCAGTTTTTCGGGTTGATCAATGCGTTCATAGAGCTTGTTAAAGACGAATTCTTCAGAAGGTGCCATGGCGCCCTCGCATGCTCAGGGGTGGAACCGGGTGGTAATATTTTCAGTATCTTACAGTCTCGTTGCCGGATGCCAACGAAAAAGCCCCCATCTGATGGACGGAGCCTGATTCCTCGCTGTTTTCAGATCAATTCGGTCTTCCTTTAGGGCCTGAAAAAACTAAACTACCCGGGCGAGAGGCCGGAGTGTCTCTGCGCAACTTTAAGATCTGGGCCAGGTTTTTTGAAGCAGGGCCCCAATAACGAGACTGCTGGGGTGTTTTCTTTGCCGGATTTTACGGTCATGGCTTTGCACCGATCTCACATGCCAGATGCGCATGTGAGCAGATCGCGCTCGTTGCATCTTTCGGCACATCATTTTGTCATCTCTTTCGGGCACGTTCCGCGGGAGGGATGCTATCTGTCCTATCCTAACCGTCAATGTAGAGGAACGATCTCATGAGTGACGCAACTGACAATTATGCGGGTGTCTGGGACTCGCGTATTGGATTTGGTGAGAAATCAGCCATCATCGTTATCGATTTTTTGAAAGGCTACACCACAGAAGGGTCAGCGCTTTATGCGCCGGGTGTCTGTGACGCAGTCAAAGAAACGCCTGAGCTATTGGATGCTGCCCGCGCAAAAGGCGTCCCCATCATTCACACCAATGTGCGTTACACCTTGCCGAACTATGAAGATGGCGGTGTGTGGATCAAAAAAGCGCCTGTGTTGAAAGATTTGGTCGAAGGCAACCCGCTTTCGGAATTTGATGATCATGTCATTCCGCAAGAGGGGGAAGTCATTATCACCAAACAATATGCAAGCGCCTTCTTTGGCACATCTTTGGTGGCGACGCTGAACGGCATGGGCGTCGATACGCTGATCATCACCGGTTGCACCACATCAGGCTGTATCCGTGCGACGGCGGTGGACGCGCTGCAACATGGCTTCCGCACCATCTGTGTGCGCGAATGTTGCGGTGATCGTCACGACGGCCCGCACGAAGCCAGTCTTTTCGACATTAATGCCAAATACGGTGATGTGATTTCGAAACAAGAATGC
>JANQLI010000131.1 GCA_028280675.1 Alphaproteobacteria bacterium | reverse complement strand
CAAGGGCACCTCTGGAAGTGTTTCAAAGAGACGTGCCCGCCATGTCGCTGCACAGATTTTACGCGGCGGAAGATCGCCCCCTTTCTCATTCAGGCCCGGAAAGCAAAAACCCATTGGAATGATGGCAATGCGTGAGGAATCATAAAACGTCTCACGATCGACGCCCATCCAGTCACGCAGACGGTCACCGCTCGGGTCATTAAAAGGAATGCCCGTTTTATGCACACGGGTTCCTGGCGCCTGACCGGCAATACAGATTCGCGCAGTCGGCTCAACAACCACGACCGGGCGAGGCTCATGTCCCAAGTCGTCCGCACAAATGCGGCAGCTCCGGATCTCACGCAGTACAGATGAGAGAGTCTCCATGGAGTAATTACCTTTTATTTATAGAGCTTTAGAAAGGCATCTTAAGTGGAATACTCAGCCACGTCAAAGGCCACCGTCACGGAAAGGCCTTACTTGGTTCAGGAAGCGTTCATCTCGCGCCTGCCAAGCTAAGCGCAACATCAAAGCCAGGGCAACACCCCAGTCCCGCATACCCGTTGTTCTGGACAAGATGTCAAGGCGGCCCTGGAGAGATCCAGGACCGCCTTTTTAAATCATGAAAGAGATCAGAAACGTTAAACGTCGCGCAGTGCGGGGACGACGTGCTCGCCGATGATTTTCAGGCCTTCCATTGGATCGCCATGGAGGCGGAGACCGAGTTCGGTTTGCCCGGCTTCGCCAAACTTTTTGAAGCGCTCGATTTCACGATCCAAATCTTCGATCCCACCCGTGGAGGTGAGTGCTTCGCAAAGTTCGTTCGACAACTCCTTCGGCACGCCTTTGACCTCATCATTATCGGCGAAGTACATATCCACATAATCTTGGAAGTGATCGGCCACAAATTGGGCTTTCTCTTCACCAACAAAGACTTTGACCAAATCAGGATCAAGCTTCCGTGCGCGCCATGGCAACTCACGGCGCGACTCTCGATAAGCGGCCTCGCGATCCTCTTTTATGTGCCAAGCCCAAAAACTGTTGATCGGGAATTTCTCAACCGGCTCCGCACGTTTCGACACACCAATTTGGATGTTCTCAATAGCCGGTTCAATAATTTCAGTCGGTGTACAACCGATGAACACGCCATCTGCGACACGCCCGCCCATACGCATCATCATGTGACGATAGCAAGCAGCATAAACACGGGGCGGCGGCGCTGTCACATAATCCATGGCGCAAGGATACGTGACATTAAAAATTTCACCCTTGTAACCGTTTTCAGTAAGTCCCCCAGAGGCAGCAGCGCGGATAATCTCAATCGCCTCGCGGACCGCCAAAACAACTTTCTTCGGTTTTTTGATGTCGTAGGCGTCAAGGTTTCCTTCCCCTGCGCCAACAGCAATATGGGTCCGGCCACCTGTCATCTCATTAAGAGTCAGCAGTGAATTTGCAATTTTCATGGGATGCATCTCGAACGGCGACACAGCAAGCGGTCCCATATGAATGCGTTTGGATTCCCGCGCCAGATCCGCGAGACTCAGGAAACAGTCGTAATGGGCGAAGAAATTCGATGTCCACAGGCCACGAATGCCATATGTCTCTGCCGCAAGCCCCAGTTCAGTAATCTGCGCAGGTGTTAAATCCGGTTCCAGAATAATATCTACATCCACGACAAAAGGTCTCCTTCATAAACATCTACATCTTACGCACCCCGAGAGGCGATCAACTGGCTGTGATGTACGCCCATCCCTAATTGATGAACAGGGGACCGGGTTGACGCGCCACACTGTGGTTTTTGGTTTCCGGGAACGTCAACCCAGCGCCGGGAAAATGCCGGGCCGCCATCGTGTTATGCTATAGAGGGCGCATAAAATGACCTGATGTGAGGAGAAACACATGAGTATTCGATTTGATGATCGCGTGGCTATTGTGACTGGCGCCGGTGGCGGACTTGGCCGTTGCCACGCCCTTGCCCTGGCCGAGCGGGGTGCGAAGGTCGTTGTCAACGATCTTGGCGGATCTGTGGATGGAACCGGCGGATCATCGGAAGCCGCTGAAAATGTGGTGGCTGAAATTCAAAACGCGGGCGGTAATGCGATCGCGAATGGCTCGAGCGTCACCGATGATGCGGGCATTGCGCAGCTCATCAACGACACGCTGGATGCCTTTGGGCGCATTGATATTGTCATGAATAATGCAGGTATTTTGCGCGATAAAAGTTTCGCCAAAATGGAGATGTCCGATTTCACATTGGTGATGGATGTCCATCTCATCGGCTCCGCCAAAGTCACCCATGCGGTCTGGCCGATTATGAAAGAACAACAATACGGACGGATCATGATGACGACATCATCGTCCGGTCTTTACGGTAATTTTGGTCAAGCGAATTACGGCGCCGCCAAGCTCGGCTTAATTGGGCTGATGAACACACTGAAAATCGAAGGGCATAAAGACAATATTCGTGTCAATGCGCTCTCGCCCGTCGCAGCGACACGGATGACTGAGGATCTGTTACCACCAGAAGCGCTCGACGTGTTTAAGCCAGAAGTCGTGTCCGCGGGCGCCATCTTGTTGGTCCATGAAGACGCGCCGACGGGCGAAATTCTCTGCGCAGGCGCCGGACATTTTGCGCGCTCACGAATCATCGAAAGCCAAGGTGTTTTTATTGGCGGGACCGCTACGCCTGAACAAGTGCAAGACGCGTGGGACAACATTGGCGATTTTAGCTCTGCTGAACCCTATGACATGGGCGGGATGCAAACACTCAAATTTCTCGAAGCTGCAGGCGTCAAAATCAATTAAAGACGCAAATAAAAAGGGGCCCCGAAGGACCCCTTTCTTGAGATCAAGGGACAAGGGCCCCCGAGGGAGATCTTTCATTTAGAGACTGCGTGAGACCGTGACTACACCACGCCCATCGCAGAAATCACCACAGAAATCTTCATCAACATCATAGTAACGCACATCAATATCCACCCATTCGAAGGAATAGGTTAGGCCAATGTCCCATGTGTTGTAATCGTCGCCAAAAGACGGTTCGACTTCATAATGGGAGACATTTGCGCTCGCTGTGAAGGACTCATTGAGAGGCACCTCAATACCGGCGGTGGTAAAGATCGCTTCATCGGTTCCGCCGAAGTTATCTTCCGTGTAGTACACGCCACCAGAGATCGAGGCTTTTTCAAAGGCGTAACCGACGCTCGCTCCCACTTCGACGAAGTTATAGTCGAGTGAATCATCTGCACCCGGATAAGTGTACCAAATAAAACCGACATCATAGGAGAAGTTTCCGGACTCACCGGCATACCCACCAATAACATCAATTTCGACGCTGGCTTCATCCCCATCATTGAAGTCCACGCTTGATCCCCATACACCGAGATAGAAGCCTTTACCGGAATCCCAATCCAACCCTCCTTGGAGAGCAACACCTTCATCGCTTTGACTAATGCCGCGGAAGATATAGTCGGATGTCACTGCAACATTTCCAGAGAAAGTGCCCCACAATTCTCCGTTCGCGTGCGCGAGGCTTGGCAGAGACGCCGTTGCCGCCATGACCGAACCGACGAGGAAAAATTTATTCATTTTCATATTATGCTCCTGCAATTTCTTTGCACGTAATCGCGTCTGAGATAGACGTCTCTGTCATTGCAGGAGCAGTGCCACTTTTTGTGCGCCGCAAAATTTTTTACGAATTGTTATTTTTCTTTAACAAAAACAAAACATTATTATCTCTTTGGGTATCTGGAGGCTGAGAGTCTCGGAGACACACCCCCTGGCGATGCACAAAATATGTGCATGTGAAAAAGCACTCTGCATAAATCCTCCCCAATCGCTGGCTCTGGCCTGTTTCCCCCTTGCAAAGAATCGCCGTGTATAAGACTTTGTCAAAGAAACTCAGGCATTCTTCTCCATTGAGCCCAAAAGGAGATCGCATGCGCGGCACACCCTGGATATATGTTGCCTTCTTTGTCTTAGGAACGGTTTTACTCGTGCTGGTGCTCAACGCTGCATTTCCTGGAACGCTGCAAGACCAAAACAATCAAATCGAGCTTGTGCGTGGACTCGGGATATTAGTCCTTGTTGCAAGCAGTGTTGTTGTCGGCTGGCGTAGCTCTCCGGGGTTCGCTTTGAAGCAGGCCTTCGTTTGGCTCGGTATTTTCATTGCCCTGATTGTTGTCTACTCTTACCGCTTTGAATTCAGCGACCTGGCCGCCCGCGTCGGCATGAATCTGTCTCCAACCTCGCCGGTGCAAGAACAACGAGGCCAAGTGAGCATTGGTTTGTCAACGAATGGGCACTTCCAAGCATCCACATTGGTCAACGGCACCCACGTGATGTTTCTGGTGGATACAGGCGCGAGCTCTGTCGCTTTGACCGCGTTCGATGCAAAGCGCTTAGGGTTCCGGATAGAGGACCTCACCTTTAATATTCCAGTGAGCACGGCCAATGGTATGGCCTATGCCGCCCCTGTCACAATCGATGAAATCAAGATCGGTGATATTGTCATTTACAATGTCCCGGCAACGGTGATGGGAGAAGGACTAAGCTCCTCCCTTCTCGGGATGTCTTACTTGAGTCGCTTGAGCAGCTTCACTGTTGATCAAGACCGCCTGATTTTGCGGCAATAATTCATGAACGCACATGGCACGCTCTATTTGGTTGTCGGACCCAGCGGAGCCGGAAAAGATCTTTGCCTTGATGGCGCCAGCGAAGCTCTGAAAGATGACCCCAATTGGGTCTTTCCAAAACGCTATATCACGCGCGCGGCTGAGGCGGGTGGAGAGGAGCACCTACCTATTACGGAGGATGACTTCCGCAAGCGTCAAGCAAAAGGCGCATTCGCCCTCTCCTGGCATGCCCATAATCTTGATTACGCTATTCCACGTTCTATCAACGACGACCTTGCGCTTGGCCAAAATGTGATTGTCAACGTCTCCCGGCAAGTGCTCGAGGATGCACGCAAAACCTACCCCTCTGTCATAATCCTTTTGGTCACCGCACCGAAAGAGATTTTACGCGACCGGCTGATTGCCCGTGGCCGCGAAACCCCAGAAGACATTGACGAACGTCTGTCACGATCCTTTCAAGATATGCCTCATGGACCTGACGTGAGGCTCGTGATAAACGACGGCACCAAGGTCGATGCTGTGAACCGATTCTTAAAAGCTCTCGGGGCAAGCTAACGCCAAATAGATGACTCTGAGGACCCCCCATGTTCACACCACGTTCGGATCTAACACCCAATACTCTTGAGTTCGAAACCACACCTCTTGTGAAGCCAACCGGCTTTCGTGAGTATGACGCCCGCTGGCTGTTCCCTGATGAGTTCAATTTGATGGGCGCGCAAGCCCTTGGATTAGGTCTGGGGAATGTGATCCGAGAGCTTGGTGTGAAACCTGCTATCGCTGTTGGCCATGATTACCGATCCTATTCGGGATCGTTGAAGCAAGCGTTGATGGTCGGCTTGATGGCGGCCGGTTGCGAGGTGCATGACATCGGCCTTGCACTGTCCCCTGTGGCTTACTTTTCACAGTTTAATCTCGATGTGCCCTGTGTCGCCATGGTTACCGCCAGTCATAATGAAAATGGCTGGTGCGGAGTCAAAATGGGAGCGCATCGCCCACTCACCTTTGGCCCCGATGAAATGACACGTCTCAAAGAGATCGTGCTCAACGGGGAAGGAAAAACGTTCGATGGGGGCTCATATACTTATGTGCCAGATATGCGCGACCGCTACATTGCGGATCTCACGGACCGCAAACCCTTCTCTCGTAAACTGAAGGCGGTTGTCGCGTGTGGCAACGGCACAGCGGGAGCCTATGCGCCTGTGATTTTGGAAAAACTTGGCGTGGAGGTGATTCCGCTGCACTGCGCATTGGATCATTCTTTCCCCAATCACAATCCCAATCCAGAAGATATGGAAATGCTGCATGCTGTGCGTGACGCTGTTCTCGAAAACACGGCCGATGTCGGTCTTGCCTTTGACGGTGATGGTGATCGCTGCGGCGTGGTTGACAATGAAGGCGAAGAAATTTTTGCCGATAAAGTTGGCGTGATGTTAGCCCGCGATTTGTCAGCACAATATGACAATGCGCAATTCGTTGTCGATGTGAAGTCAACGGGTCTCTTTTTGACAGATCCGGTGCTGATTCAAAATGGCGCAAAAACCGATTATTGGAAAACAGGTCATTCTTATATCAAACGCCGCGCACATGAGTTGAACGCCCTTGTTGGCTTTGAAAAGAGCGGGCACTACTTCTTTAATGCGCCGATAGGCCGCGGGTATGACGACGGCATCGTCTCAGCGATCGCCATTCTCGACATGCTGTCCCATAACCCGGACAAATCAATGTCTGATTTGAGAGATGACTTGCCCAAGACCTGGGGCTCGCCCACAATGTCCCCCTACTGTCCCGATGATAAAAAGTATGGCGTGGTAGATCAGGTCATCGCGCACTATCAAGCCATCGCTGATCAAGGCGGCGAATTGATTGGCCAGAAAATCCGTGATGTTGTCACAGTGAACGGCATTCGTATCACCGTCGAAGATGGCACATGGGGGTTGATTCGTGCATCATCGAACAAACCAGGCCTGGTTGTTGTGGTGGAAAGCCCTACGTCAGAAGATAATCTCAAAGCGATGTTTGCTGAACTTGATTCAACACTGTCCAAGATACCAGACGTCGGGGAATATGATCAGAAGCTCGGCTGATTTGCACTTTATACGAGTAAAATATCCTTCATGCACTTAAATAAGATTGAAAATCCTCTGGACCCCGCAGAAAAACTGCGAAAAGTCCCAAATTGAAAGTATGTCAAAAATATTACACTCGCGTGGCGAAGTGCTCTCTTTCGCCTATGTCTTGAGCTATTTTTACTATTGAAAACAATGGATTAACACAATCGTCACTTTCTCGTTGTCGCATAGTTAACAGCAAGTTATATTTCAGCATCGATTTATTTTTTCATTCGGGGGGTAGCCTTATGTCTATCATGAAGTCCAGCACCTTTTTGGTGTCACTCAGTATTGTAGCCGGTTCGTTTGCAGCGCAAGCGGACGGCGTAGCGGATCGCTACAAAGCGTATATTAGCGGCGGGATTGGCATTAATGCTGTTGATGATGGAGATGGTAATATTGCAAGTTCTTTGGCAGGCCCCGTACCTGCTGATGTAAATGCAGATACAGGATGGGCTGGCGCTGGAGCGATTGGTCTCTTTCTTCCCCAAAATTGGCGCGTTGAGTTAGAAGGTGCATACCGGGATAACGATGTCGACATTTCTAATTCTATCGAAGATTTAAGTGGCAGCATTGATGGCTGGTCTATCATGTTGAACGCCATCAAAGACATTCCGACCAGCTCTAGCATCACCCCATATATTGGCGCAGGTATTGGTTTTGCCGAACGCAATATTGATGTTCTGGGCGAGTTTGGAGCACCTTTAAAAGATGATGAAAGTGGCTTTGCCTATCAAGGTATTATTGGTCTGACAGCTAATATTGGTGATCGCATCGATTTCTATACAGATTACCGTTATTTTCGCACAAATGACTTTGATTTCTCAGATGGCTCATCAACAGTCTCACTCACAGGATTTGACGATGTAAACCACACCATTATGGCGGGTCTTCGCATTGCTTTCTCACCACGGGCAGCGGCGGCAGCCCCTGTGATGGCGATGCCAACGGATTATATTGTCTACTTCGCGCATGATGAAGATGTCTTGACCACAGATGCGCAAGCCGTGATCGATCAAGTTGTCAGCGATTCAAACGCCGGTAGCGTTGTGCGCATGGACCTTGAAGGTCACACCGATACATCCGGGACGAACGCATACAATGATGGGCTCTCGTCTCGCCGGGTTGAGCGCGTGAAAGCCGCTCTTGTTGCGCAAGGGATTGATGCAAACAAAATCACCGTCGCATCCTTCGGTGAGAATCAGCCTGCTGTCGCAACAGGTGACGGGGTGCGCGAACCTCTGAACCGTCGTGTGACAATTGTGGTCTCACAATAAATCAAATCCAAACGTTATTAAAAAGTAACGCCCCGAAGCTTTGCTCCGGGGCGTTATTTTTTGCCATAACATCTCAAAGTTGAGACTTATTCGATCACCGCGCCATCCCAATTATAGGTGTGGCCGCTCTGCTCCATCGTTGCAGTATCGAGAATCGAAATCATGCCCGCAATGCTGTCTTGAATCGGTACTGTTCCCGGCTGTGGTGGTTCGCCATGGGTTAAGACACGCCCCGGCATCAAAACGATGGACTTGACGTCATTCCCGCGCCACCGAAGATGCAACTCATACCAAATCGAATCGAGGGCGGCTTTACTGGTTTTATAAAGCGAGAAACCAGGACCCGGGATTCCATTTTCGCGTTTCGACGTGGTGAGCGCCGCCATAATCTTTGCCTCACTAGCCATCACATGCGGCGCAAAAGCTTCAGCGACTTTTAAAGGCCCCATGGCATTGATGCGGTAAAAACGGATGAATTCATCATAATCGATCATCCCAATCATCTGTTCTTTATCAGGACCGCGCATCAAACCCGCATTGTTCAACAACACGTCAATGGATTGACCGTCATACTTTGCCGCCAACGCATCGATACCTGCATGATCCAAGAGATCAAGTTTTTCGACAATGACGTTATCATGCTCCAACGCCCAGGTTTTTAAATCGTCAGCACCATCGGGATTGCGCGCCGTGGCGATAACAGTCCACCCCTTTTCCGTATATTGTTTGACAAACTCAAATCCAATGCCACGGTTCGATCCGGTGATGAGCACAGTTTTATCAGCAGCCCAAACAGTAGCGGAGGTCATGAGACCTGTGACCACGACCACAGATGCAATGAGACGTTGCAGGATACGCATTATTGACTCCTCTTTCAGTTGATGATGAAACGCGAGAGAGTCCCTCGCTGCTTCATGACAGCTATGAGGATAAACGATATGAACCAGACGGATAATAAACTTCAACTGCTATAAACGTCTGGTGGATGCTTGTCTCAGGCCCGGCTTGACCTGATGACCAAAGTCAGAGCAATGGATAACCCAACGCACCCAGCGGCCGCCATGACCGCAACCATCGGATACGCCGTATCATTTTGCAAAAAGCCAACAAGCTGCAGTCCAAAGCCGCCAAACATAACCAATGTGAAAGCAACAAGACTAGAAGCGGAGCCTGCATAATCCCCCGCATGGGTCATGGCCCCTGCCGATGTGTTCGGTTGAGTGAGGCCGTTCGCCGCCGCGCACAAACATGCCATGCCGAAAATAAAGACAGGTTCGAGAATATTCACCCAAATCAAGAGAAACAAACCGAAAACTCCAACTAAAAAAAGCGTCACTCCCAGAGCAATCAAACGATCCATTCCGATGCGCGATGCATAGCGCGCCGAAAACCAAGATCCCAAAAAATAGAAAACCGTCAGAGAAATAAAATAGAGGCCGTATTCACTCGCGGGACGGCCCAGCATATCCACAAGAATAAAGGGAGCACCCGCCATAAAGGCGAACATGCCGATCTGCATGACAGCAGACATCATTAAATACATCATGAAAGGGGCACGGGTAATGAGATGCGACAAAGCCTGCAACGGTGATACAGGCTGCGCTGTGACACGGCCCATGGTTTGCGCCGCGCTTCCACCTGGGCGCATGATGTAGGTCATCACGGCAATCATCACAACGCCGATGACGCACATCACCCACATGGCTGCGCGCCACCCCACTGCATCAATGGCGACGCCGACAGTTAAAGGTGCAAACATCGGCGCGATGACGATCGCCATGTTCACATATCCATAAACTTCGGCAAGCTCTTCCGCTTTAAACCATTGCGCCGCAAACGCCCGCGCAATGACAGATCCTGCGGCAGCTCCGATCCCTTGTAAAATACGCGCAAAGATCAAGAGCTCTATATTTGGCGCCACCGCCGAAAGCGCAGAGCCTGCTGAAAACAGACTCAATCCTGTCAACAACAACGTCTTGCGATTAAACCGGTCCGTAAGCGGTCCATAAGCCAGCATGGCAAACGCAAGTGTGAGCGTGAAGAGCGACACCGACCACTGCGCTGTCGCGAGACTGACATCAAAATCCTGACGAATGAAAGGCGCTGTTGGGGGCAGACATTGAATCGCGAATGGCGAAATGGCGCTCATGCCAGCCATGAGAAGAATCAGAAGGCCTCGGTTCACCGCGTTTCAGCCTCTTTCTGCAATGGAGATGTCATGCAGCAAGGGTCTATCACCCGGCCCTGTTTCTGCCTAGGCCGGTTTGTGCGTCTCGTCTGCGTGACGGGTGGGATTAGTAAGCCGGGCCCTGTGGATGACGCTGTTCTTGGATCGCATTCTGCAAGGCGCGCAGGATGGTGTCTGCGACGTCAACATGACATTTTTCAGCTTCATCAATCAGCTCAGAGATCAACTCCAGAGCTTCCATATTGTCTTTCGGCTCGATGGATTGCGCATGATAAGGTGACGCTGCGGGTGTGCCCATCGCCATGGCCCCTCGCGCATTGGCGATGCCGTTATACTGATAGGAGTGCGGTTCACTCTGCCCGCCCCAGAGATAGTCTTGGATGAGGGGGAGCTCATGCACTTTGAGATGACGTTTGCCATTGAGCAACCGGCTAATCTGGGACACATCGACACCCAAACACGCGGCAAGACCAGCTCGTGATTTCCCAGGCTTTTTGAGACCTTCCTTGATCTGATGAAGTTCCATAGCATTCACCTCATACGCATTTACTGTGTGCTATTTTTGCACATAACTCTTTAAATTGTGCACAATTTTGCGCTGATGACAAAACATAATGGCTAAATCCCAACAAACTATGAAGGTTTTATGGGCATGTGCAGTCGCACCATGTCAAAAGAGCAATTTCGAGGCCAAGATCAGCCCTTTTTTAGCCAATCACAGACCAGAACATGCGCAGGGAGGTGATGATGAGGAAAAGCGCAAAAATTCGTAAAAGTGTTGTACGGCGGATTGTATGTGCCAGATGAACGCCGAGGGGCGCTGTTAGGACGGTTGCAACCGAAATACACAAAAACCCTAATAGGTTGATATAGCCAAGCGACCACGGCAAGCGTCCTTCTTCGCCCAACCCGGCGATCATAAAACCCAGCGTTCCCGGAATTGAAATCACAATGCCGAGCCCTGCCGCCGTCGCCACAGCGCGTCGGATGTCCATATTGAACAGTGTAAAAAGGGTCACGCCCAGTGTGCCGCCGCCAATCCCCATCAAGGCTGAAAGCGTTCCCATAAAAAAGGCCAAGACCATTTGGATGCCCCTTGCAGGGAGAGACTCTTTGACATGCCAGCCCTCACGTCCAAACGCCATGTTCAAGGCGAAGAGAAATGCGAAGCTCGCAAAGATCAAGGTCAACATCATGCTGCTGATGCTGTTTGCAATCATGGCGGCGCATATCGTGCCCAGGATAATGCCCGGCGCCCAGATACGCACCACGTTCCAATCCACGGCGCCTTTCCTGTGATGACTCAGTGTCGAACGCATGGAGGTTGGAATAATCGTCGCAAGAGACGTTCCCACAGCCATATGCATCAACACGCTTTGATCGACCCCCAGAAGCGTGAAGACGTAATAGAGGACGGGCACGACAATGATGCCGCCGCCAACACCCAGCATCCCAGCAACCACACCCGTTACCGCCCCAGAGGCCACAAGCAAAAGAAAGAGCCAAACAAGATCCATTAATTACGCCGCCTCGATTGGCAGGCGCGGACGCACCAACGCCGCCGCTTCCCGCAAGAGCTCCGGCCCCGCACCGGCTTTGTGTCCCTTCTCGCTGATATGCCGGCGCCACGCGCGTGCGCCTGGCATGCCTTGAAAGAGACCCAGCATATGCCGCGCCATCGCATAGAACGGCACACCTTGGACACATTGTGCTTCGACATAAGGCAGATAAGCTTCGACCACTTGATGCGGCGTCAACGCATTTGTTTCCGCCCCATAATAGCGTTGATCCACATGCGCTAAAATATATGGCGATTGATACGCAATGCGCCCCAGCATCACCCCATCCACATGGGCAAGATGCGTATCGCAAGCATCGAGGGTTCGTATTCCACCGTTTATCACGATCTCAAGATCAGGACGGTCTTTCTTAACGCGATACACAAGATCATAATCAAGCGGTGGAATATCCCGGTTCTCTTTTGGGCTGAGACCTTCAAGCCAGGCTTTGCGCGCATGGATAATAAACGTTTTGCAGCCCGCCGCAGACACTTTCTCAACAAAGGAAAACAGACTATCCTCCGGGTCCTGATCATCGATGCCGATGCGGGTTTTCACCGTGACCGGAATATCCACTGCCTCCACCATCGCTGCCACACCGTCCGCGACCACATCCGGCTCAGCCATTAAGCACGCGCCAAAGCGCCCCGATTGCACGCGATCAGAGGGGCAGCCGACATTGAGGTTGATTTCATCATAGCCGAAGTCTGCGCCGATGCGCGCCGACACCGCAAGGTCTGTAGGATCAGACCCACCCAATTGAAGCGCCACGGGGTGCTCTACATCATTAAACCTAAGAAGACGGTCCCGCGGACCATGAATCACCGCACCAGTGGTCACCATTTCCGTATAAAGAAACGCATGCTGCGAAATGATACGCAGAAAGGCCCGCTCATGACGGTCCGTCCAGTCCATCATGGGTGCCACGGAGAATATTTTATCTCTATTTATCAATGCCTTATACTATGTTTCATAGGGTTAAACAGGAAACAACACCGCATCAATTTAGCGCATTTTGCACCGATTTGGATCTCTTTTGATCTCTTGGTGCACAGGTAATGGCACCTATTTATAAAACCCCCGGAAAATAACTGGTGCACACCCTCCGTTATCGGGATCGAACAATCCCCATTTTTTTCGCCAACACCCATATCGGCAACAGCACATAATCATGAATGAGCTTGATCGGGGAATAAAGAAAAAACAGGGAGTCAGGCAAATCCACCATGTCGAAATGCTGCACACGCGGTGTCGTGATTGTGCGATAGATATAGCGCAAGCGGTCAGACATCCTTTCACGCATATCGAAATGAAACCGGTGGATCGTGTATATGGTTCTTTCTTCATAATCTGAGAACAAGAATTGGCGTTCAACGTGTTCCGCTAAGTCTTGCGATGTCTGATCGTCTTGAAGACGTGTTAAGACAGAGTCTGGCAAGGAAAGGTCGAGCACATTGTGCGCGAGGAGCAAGGCAATACTGACCATACGCAAACACCCCTGATTTCGACTGCGGTCCCATAAGGTCTCCCATGAGAAATCGGGCGTTCCACGGATGAGTTCAGTGACATCACAGAGATATGACAAGTGCGTCCAAAGACTTTTCGATCCATGTATGGACAAGATCAGAACAGTGTCTTCCGGCCCCCAACAAGGCAAGTGGCGGTCAAGTAACGCGACATCGGATGTGCGTTTCCAAAGCGCAGGATAATCAAGGTGAACAGCCAGCGTACCGGGCGCAAATTCCCAGTGAGGCTCCACAGGTGGCCGATCTCCGGCATGGGGAAAAATATCCTCTCCGGCATAGCGGATAAAAGCCGCTTCGCGGGCCGGGCTAAATGTGCGCTCAATGTCGTGACCGCGGTCCTTTAGAATATCGCGCACACCGGGGAAATCGCACGGTCGGATCAAAAAATCCAAATCAACAAAACGCCTCAGACCAAGATCGCCATAGGCTTGCATAGCCAGCACCGGGCCCTTGAACGGCACGGCATCAATGCCGTGTTTTTTCATAACATCGAACAAATCAATCAGCTCTGCAGCCATTGATTCATTATGTTCTCTTGTGCGCTGCAGCCTGATGCGCGCAGCATCGGCAATTGCGTCAGGAACATGTGCGCGTTGACCAGTGGTGAGATGATGGCAAAGGAGTGATGTTACGTGGTGTGATTCGGCCAGGGTGACAAGTTTCGTCCAATCAACCTCCGACTGGAATAACGCGTTTATTTCTCGTTGGTCTGATTCTGTCAGATGGCACCTTGCAAGCAAGAGCAACAGTTGATGCTCTTGCGTCATTTCTGAATATCGCTGTGTCGTCGTTCCTTTGGTAATGAACGCCTCTCCTGCCGACAATTTCTTCTTATCAGTCAAAATAACCACGTTGCCATTAAGAAGTCACCCCTTACATTGTCAAGTGTGATAACGTGTTCACTGAATCATTTGACGCTTGAATTCTAAGGTGTGAATTTGGACCAACCGATTACCCCATCAGAAGAACGTATTTTCGTGCAGATCGCGAGTTATCGCGACCCTGAATGTCAGTGGACAATTAAAGATTTGTTCGAAAAAGCGAAGCATCCAGACCGCATCTTTGTGGGGATCTGCTGGCAGTATATTCCGAAAAAAGATGCCGATTGCTTCTTGTTTCAAACACGGCCAGAGCAGGTGCGCGTGGCCGAATTTCATGTCAAAGACGCAAAAGGATTGGGGTGGGCGCGGCAAAAAGCGCT
>JANQLI010000077.1 GCA_028280675.1 Alphaproteobacteria bacterium | reverse complement strand
CCCAGCACAATTCCTCTCTGCTGGACAAAAAAAGCGCACGGCGTTGGCCCGTCTGCTTGTCGCGCCGCGTCCGATTTGGCTCCTTGACGAACCAACCGTGTCACTGGATACAGTCACACGGCACTCTCTGTGTCGGGCCATTGATAACCATCTTCACGCACGCGGACTTGTTGTCATGACATCACATGATGATATTGTTTTGCAAAGCATGCGCGAACTCCGATTACAGCCTATTTCGCGCGACATGGCCCCCGACATGGCTTATGAGGACGGTGTGCTATGAGCCAAGTCTCCATGAGAAAAGGCCTGCGCAGTTTGATTTTACGCGATGTGAAGGGTGCCGCGCGGCAAGGCACGGGTGGTCTTCAGGCGGTGATTTTCTTTGCTGTCGTGATTACTCTTGTGCCCTTCGGGTTGGGACCGGATACGGATCTTTTAAACCGTATTGCCCCTGGGATGATTTGGATTGCGCTTGTCCTCTCTTCTTTGCTCACGTTGGACAGATTGTTTCAAGTGGACTTTGAAGATGGCACTTTCGATCTGTTGACCCTCTCGCCCATACCGCTCGAAGTGATTGTGTTGGCAAAATGTCTTTCTCATTGGCTGACAAACGCGCTGCCGCTACTGCTGGTCACCCCTCTCTTGGGCATTCTGCTCAATATTGATCTCTCAGCGCTTGGTATGGTGCTGGTCACGCTTGTGATTGGCACACCGGCCCTGACATTCATTGGCGCAATCGGGGCGGCGTTGACTGTCGGCGTGCGTCGTGGCGGCTTGCTGATCGCCCTCCTCATCATGCCGCTTTATGTGCCGGTGGTGATTTTCGCGGTTGGGGCTGTGAACAGTGCGCGCTTGAATATTGCCAATGGTGAGGGTCTGATATTTACTGAGCCGAACTTGCTGTTTTTAGCAGCCCTCTCCCTTTTTGGGCTGGCCATAGGGCCGTTGGCGGCGGCGGCTGGGTTGCGCCTCAATCTGAGCTAAAATGGTCTGCGCTCTTGCGCCATCTTGATAAGGTCAATTCCACGGGGTAAATGATCGCCATGGTGCCTTTTTCTGCATTAGCCAACCCTCACCGGTTCATGAGCTTTAGCGACCGGATGCTGCCCTGGATGGGTTGGCTGACGGCTTTGTTGTTAGTGACGGGTTTTATCTGGGGGCTGTTTTTTGCGCCGCCGGATTATCAAATGGGTGAGTCGGCGCGGATCATGTTTGTGCATGTGCCCTCAGCGTGGCTCAGCATGTTCGCCTATGCGGTGCTGGCGGGGGCCTCTTTGATGAGCCTTATTTGGCGCCATAATTTGGCCGATATGGCGGCGAAATCTGCTGCGCCCTTGGGGGCGGCCTTTACCTTTCTTGGCTTGGTGACTGGTGCGCTTTGGGGGCAGCCCATGTGGGGCACCTTTTGGGAATGGGATGCGCGCCCCACCTCCATGCTGGTGCTCTTCTTCATCTATCTCGGCTATATCGCGCTTTGGGAAACCATTGAGGACCAACAAAAAGCAGCGCGGGCGGCGGCCATTCTGGCGATTGTCGGATCGATCAATGCGGTGATTGTGAAGTTTTCCGTCGATTGGTGGAACACATTGCATCAACCCGCCAGTCTTTCGCGCCTTGATGCGCCTGCGATGCATTGGTCGTTTTGGGTGCCGCTCTTAATCTGCGCCTTGGGTTACACCATGCTTTTTCTCACCCTCCTCTTTGTGCGTATGCGCACGGAGGTGATGCGTAACCGTATTCGCCGTCTCAGAATGAAACAGGTGGGGGCATAGAGGGTGGCTGATGAGTGAATTTCTTGCCATGGGGGGCTATGCCCAATTCGTCTGGCCCGCCTTTATGATTTCTATCCTTGTCCTTTTAGGGGTGACAGTGCTGACCATGCGCAGCTATCGCCGTGAACAAGCTATGTTGGCAAGCCTTGAGAAAAAGAACGATGCAACGGCGCCCGCAGAGTATTAATAATCTCATTTAACGGAATGGTCACACCTGGCTGTCAAAGTCGGGCTGAAAAATCCGCATTCTTTTGCGGATGATGTTTGATGCAAGGTTGCCATGAGCATTATTGCCCAAAATTCACTTCTTGCCGTCCAAGCCAGCCGTGTGGCGCATCCTCAACGTGGCGCGGAAGCCTATACGCCGCGCAAGCAGGATGATGTTGGCGTGTATGGTCAACGCCAATCCCACGACCGCGCCGTCCCTGGAGAACGCCAGGCCCCTGTTGATACGGTTGATATTCGCGTCCAGGCCGATGAGAATCGTTTGCGGGATGTGCATAACACGCAATTAGCTGAACAGAAAAAACGCACAGAAGAGTTTGCAACCGAAATGCAGGTTCAGGACCACGAACGGCTAGAGCGCTTAAGCCGCCGTGAAGCCCCGCATGCGGGCCATGAAGAGCGCCTACGTCCTCCGGGCAGTGCTGTCAATATCAGTGTCTAACAAAAAGGCCCCACTGAAATGTGGGGCCTTTCATCTGTCTGAAGCACTCTATGTCTTAGATCTTAGCGCTTTTTCTTCGCTGTTTTCTTTTTTGCGACTTTTTTCTTTGCTGTTTTCTTGCGCGCGACTTTTTTCTTGGCGGCGCGTTTTGGCGCAGGTGTGGCAACCGTGGTTTCTTCTTCAGCAATAGCGTCTGAAATCAGGGTCAAAATGCGCATTAATTCCGCTTGTTTCCCTTTTGGGATGA
>JANQLI010000075.1 GCA_028280675.1 Alphaproteobacteria bacterium | reverse complement strand
TGTTTGCCGAATTGAAAGTGGTCGCCATCTTTGACAAGAATATCGATTCCCGGAATACGGTCTGCGTCATTTTTCGCGCCAACCACAACACACCCCATTTTATCTTTCAGGTGCAAATTGCCGCCTGCATGGTCAGCATGATGGTGGGTGTTGAGAATATGCGTAAGCGTCCATCCCGTCGTCGCGAGGGCATCTTCGATCGCTGTCACATCGGGCGTGTCAATACTCGCTGTCACGCCCATTTCAGCATCGTGAATCAGGAAGCCGTAATTATCGCTCAACGCCGGAAACATGTGAATTTGCAAATCGGTCATTTTCTTGCTCACACTTTGGTAAGAACTTCCACCATACGCTATCTTATCTGCTAGACTAGCAGATAAAGCACGATCAAGAGAGCACTTTGTTGCGAGGACACTTATGCGGATTGATGTCATTGATCTCCGTGATTTTTACGAAACACCGCTCGGTGGGGTGGTGGAGCGCACCGTGACGCCGCAATTACGTGAGCTTTGGCCGGATGTACGGCACTGTTCCGTTCTGGGTCTTGGCTATGCATCGCCCTTTTTGGATGCGTTTCAGGGGCAAGCGGAACGGGTTCTCAATTTTATGTTCGCTGGGCATGGCGTGACACGTTGGCCTGTCGCCTCAGCGAATCAAACAGCTCTTGTGGATGAAACGCATATCCCT
Source organism: Alphaproteobacteria bacterium (assembly GCA_028280675.1). Classification (GTDB taxonomy): domain Bacteria; phylum Pseudomonadota; class Alphaproteobacteria; order SMXP01; family SMXP01; genus JANQLI01. Next base: position 8,156 of record JANQLI010000075.1, on the reverse strand, counting down.
TTGCCGGATGCCTCGATTGACCGCATTCTCTTGGTCCATGGTCTTGAGACCAGTGAGATGGTGCGTCCTTTCTTGCGCGAAATTTGGCGCGTGCTCACCGCGAGTGGCCGTTTGTTGATCATCACACCAAACCGCCGCGGGGTATGGGCGCGTTTCGATGGCACGCCGTTTGGACATGGCCGTCCTTTCTCGCGCGGGCAGCTCACGCAATTGATGCGCGACTCGCAATTTACCCCAACACGCTGGAACCGCGCGCTTTACATGCCGCCTTTCGGTTATGACGTTCTGACACGATCAGCAACTGCCTGGGAAAATATTGGCGCGCGTCTGTGGCCGCAATTTTCAGGATTACTGTTGATGGAAGCCGGTAAACAAATCTATTCGGTCAGCGCCGAGCGTCCGCGTTTGCGGGTTTTGCGGCCTTCGCCTGTCACCAATCCAGCGATCAATATGCGCAAAGAGTGAAGACACACTCTCAACGTGGGCTTTTATATGGGCCTTGCATTGTGCTGCGGAACGATTACCCTCGTGATTGTCTCTCCCTTGGGTGCTTTCTCCTGTGCCCGCAACGTCGATGAGGTCGCTCATGAAACTGATCATTGCAATCATCAAACCCGCAAAACTTGACGATGTTATGGAAGCTATATCTGAAAAAGGCGTAACGGGCATGACCGTGAGTGAGGTAAAAGGGTATGGCCGCCAAAAAGGCCATAAGGAAGTCTATCGCGGCGCCGAATATAACGTCGCTTTCTTGCCAAAAATTAAGGTTGAGATTGCCGTGACGAATGATGTTGCCGATGCATTGGTTGAAACGATTCAACACGCAGCCTGTACAGACAAGATCGGTGATGGAAAAATATTTGTTTTGGATCTTGAACAAGCGGTGCGTATTCGCACAGGCGAACGGGATGCTGACGCCATCGGTGCGTGAATCAATCCAATCAACAAGAGGAACTGAAATATGCGTAAAATCTTTCTGAGTGGGATCGCGGGTGCACTGATGGTGACATCAGCTTTTGCGATGGGGGATCGCTTTTGGAATCTCACTGACGAAGAGAAGGCGCAAAAGATTCATGACCAAGTGATCACCATCGATACGCATGTCGATATACCTCTGACCTTTGCAACCACCGAAGTCGATCCCGGCGTACGCGGGAATCAACAAAACGATCTCGTCAAGATGAACGAAGGCGGTATGGATGCCGCTTTTTTTATTGTCTATGTGGGACAAGGCAAACGTGATGAAGCGGGATATGAGGATGCCCGCAAGCAAGCGATGACAAAGTTTTCCGCTATCCGCCGCATGACGATGGACATGTATCCTGAGCGAATCGAACTCGCGCTCAGTGCGGATGATGTGCGCCGTATCCATGCGAGTGGTAAAAAAGTAGCCCTGATTGGGATTGAGAATGGCTATGTCATGGCGAAAGACCTATCACGCTTGCAGGAATATTATGATCTCGGTGCGCGCTATATGTCGCTCACCCATAATGGGCATAATGATCTCGGCGATTCATCCGCGGCTTTTGCGCATCTCGGTGACAAAGATGAAGAGCATGGCGGTTTGAGTGATTTGGGCCGCGCCGTTGTTGATGAAATGAACCGTCTCGGCATCATGGTGGATGTCGCCCATGCGGGTAGGAAAACCGTGTTTGAAATTGCCGAACGCTCCAAAGCGCCGATTATCTCATCGCACCATGCGCTCAGACACTTTGTCGATATTCCACGGAATTTGTCCGATGAAGAACTCGTTGCGATTCAAAAAAACGGTGGTGTGGTGCAGATCGTCGCCTTTGATAGCTATAATAAACCGGTTCCTGAAGAAAAACGCGCTGCCCGTAAAGCGCTGAGCGAGAAATGGGGTATTCGCAGTTTTGCCGACTTCCAAGCCCTCACCGACGCGCAAGAAGCGGCTTATATGGTCGAACGTGCGGCATTAGATGAAACCTGGCCGCCAGCGAATGTCGCCGACTTTGTTGATCACATTGATCATGCGGTGCAAGTGATGGGCATCGACCATGTTGGGATTTCGTCCGATTTTGAAGGTGGCGGCGGTGTGGTCGGGTGGAAAGACGCTAGTGAAACGCTGAATATTACAATTGAGCTTGTCCGCCGCGGCTATTCCAAAAAAGATATTGAAAAAATCTGGGGCGGTAATCTTTTGCGTGTGATGGAAGAGGTGGAAGAGGTCGCTGCCAAACTTCAATCTGAATAGGTCTACTTTCGGCGCAGTAAAAAAATCGCATCTTCAGCCAACAAATTAGCCCATTGGTTGTGTGGCGTAATGGCTTTGAAACTTTGGCCATGCTTCCCCGCATAAGCGCCATCAATATGCACGCCCAGCTCTTCGCACAAGATGACGAAATCGCGTATTGTGCAGAAATGAATATTCGGTGTTTCGTACCAGGGCTGGTTCAGGGATTCCGTTTCCGGCATACGCCCTTGCCACAACAAGAACAGGCGGACTTTCCAAAATCCGAAATTGGGGAAAGAAACGATCACATGCCGTCCAATGCGTAAGAGTTCCTCTAACACATAACGCGGTCGGTGGGTGGCTTGGATGGTTTGACTTAAAATCACATAGTCAAAAGCATCGTCAGGATAAAATGAGAGGTCTTTATCCGCATCTCCCTGAATGACGGAGAGACCGCGTGTCACACATGCGTTCACCCCAGCTTGGCTCAGCTCAAGGCCGCGGCCATCAACATTCTTTACCGCAGTTAATGTCGCCAGCAAATCGCCATTGCCGCAGCCAACGTCAAGGGCGCGCGATTCAGCTTTTACCAAATCAACGATCAGCGCTAAATCGGCGCGGTCTTTTATCGAAGGGATGTCAATCATGGGATCGATCATGCGCCTTCTCCTGCTGGTGTTAGACCCCGTTGCCATGCAGCGGAATTGATAAAGCCACTGAGTGTGGAAAACATCTCGGGCTCATCCAAAAGGAAGGCATCATGGCCTTTATCGGATTCTATTTCGACAAAGCTGACATTCGCGGCCACGGCATTTAGGGCGTTGACAATATGGCGCGATTCCGCCGTCGGATAGAGCCAATCACTTGTGAAGGAGACCACGCAAAAGCGCGTCTCTGTCCCGCGAAAGGCATCCGCAAGCAAATGCTCTTCTTCCGTACGCAAATCATAATAATCCATCGCCCGTGTGATATAGAGATAAGCATTGGCGTCAAAGCGATCAACGAAAGTAAAGCCTTGATGGCGGAGATAGCTTTCAATTTGAAAATCGGCGTCAAAACCATAGGTGAACGCATCGCGATCTTGCAGATTGCGGCCAAACTTCCGTTGCAATGCCTGCTCAGACATATAGGTGATATGCGCAATCATACGCGCAACGGCCAGACCTTTGTGGGGGCGCACACGAAAATCCTGATAAGCGCCGCCATGCCAATCGCTATCCGACATAATGGCTTGCCGCCCCGCTTCATGGAATGCAATGTTTTGCGATGAATGATGCGCGGCTGTGGCAATGGGGATCGCCGCAAACACTTTATCAGGATATGTCACAGCCCATTGCAGCACCTGCATGCCGCCCATTGACCCGCCAATCACTGCAAACAGGCTGTCAATACCAAGGCGCTCAATCAACATGGCTTGGGCGCGCACCATGTCGCGTATGGTGATGACAGGAAAATCAAGGCCATACGGTTTGCCCGTGGCGGGGTTAATGGCTGATGGCCCGGTTGTGCCAAGGCAGCCGCCGATGACATTCGAACAGATGACAAAAAACCTGTCTGTATCAATCGGACGGCCAGGCCCCACCATTTTCGTCCACCATCCCGGTTTGCCGGTGATCGGGTGATCATTGGCGACATGCTGATCCCCGGTCAGGGCATGACAGATTAGAATAGCATTGCTGCGCTCATCGTTCAGCGTGCCGTAAGTTTGATACGCAATCTGAAACGGACTCAAGTTTTCACCGCACTCCAAGGTAAGCGGCTGTTCAGCACTAAATACCGCAATCTGGCCAGCATAGGCGTCCACAGACGACGGATCAGCGGAAGCATCGTGTGCTCCGTTCTCTGGCCCAGTCGCGGTAGGGTGGCCGTTCTCTGGCGTATTCTCTGACATTGTGACGGATCCTTCGGCTTTGGCGTGCTGATTGAGGCACCCAAGCTGGCTCTTTGCTAATTGGCTTGGCCTTGAAATGTCAATGTTTTCTTTGCTTTTAGGCGACGAGCGCCGTATGTATAGCCGCCTGTGCCTCTATGCCCATTATGGGTTTTGGCGGCATGGTTGGGCGGGTTGACAATCCGCAAAAGTTAACAAATGGCTGCTGCTATGGCTGATGATCGTGATTCCTTGGCGCGCCTGCGGCGTGAAATAGATGAAATAGATGATCACCTGCATGATTTGCTCATGCGGCGCACCTTGATCGTGCGCCAAGTGGCCGCCGCAAAGGCGCTTGATGCCGGCGCCGATGAAACGGCGCCGCACGGCGTGCAGGCGCTTGCCATGCGCCCAGGGCGTGAAGCGCGCGTGATCCGCCGTCTCGTTGCCCGTCACCAGGGCGAGTTGCCGCTGCTTGTCATTGTCCGGTTATGGCGGGAATTGATGACGGCCAAAACCCGCTTGCAAGCTCCTTTAAGCGTCAGCGTCTTTGCTGGCGATGAGAATGCAGCCGGGTATTGGGATCTCGCACGCTTTTACTACGGATCGCCCACGCCATTGATCGCCGCGCAGACTACGCAGGATGTGCTGCAAAAGGTTGATCAAGACCCGAGTGTGATCGGCATTCTCCCCGCGCCGGATCGCGCCGCATTTTCTTGGTGGACGGACTTGAAAGGTACGTATGGGGATCATGTGAATATTGTCGCCCGGTTGCCTTTTGTTATGGGCGGTGAACAGCCGCTGGACTTGCCTTTGGCATTCGTTGTTGCGCCGATTGCACCAGAAGATACCGGTGATGACCGTACGCTCATCCGTATAGAGACAAAAGAAACCATGACCAAATCCAAACTGAGCGCTTTATTGCAATCCGCTGGGGTGTCAGACAGCAATCTTGTTGCTCAGGTGGAGGGGGATGAAACCGTTTTGTCTTTAGTGGATGTTGCTGGATTCTATGACCAGGGGACAAGCGTCTTTCAGACGGTCACCCATGATCCATCGATCTTGTCTTTGGATATTCTCGGCTCTTTTGCCAATCCATTGAATTTGGATGACAATGTGGGAGGGTCGTTATGACGGGCCCATCACCGAAACCCAGCTTGGAAAAATTAAAGGCGTATCAGCCTGGCAAAAGCAAAATTGAGGGCGTTGAAAAAACATTTAAACTCTCATCTAACGAAGCGGCGATGGGGCCGAGTCCGAAAGCGCTGGAAGCCTTTGCAGAGCTCGGCGACACTTTGCCGATCTACCCCGATGGGCATTCGACGCTGCTTCGCGAAACCATTGCCGATGTGCACGGACTTGATCCTGCGCGGGTGATTTGTGGCAATGGGTCTGACGAGGTGCTGTCCATGCTGGCGGATGCATATTTACAGCCAGGCGATGAGGCGATTTATTCCAGGCACGGCTTTACTTATTACAATATTCTTATTCAAGCGAGTGGCGCGACGCCGGTATTGGCCCCTGAGCCAAATCTCGTCACGGATGTGGATTCTATTTTATCCAGTGTGACCGATAAAACGCGTCTGATCTATATTGCAAATCCGAACAATCCGACGGGAACATATCTCGATAAGAAAGAGATCAAACGGCTGCACAGCAATCTGCCAGACCATATTCTTCTGGTGCTTGATGGGGCCTATGCCGAATTTGTCACCCGGGGCGATTATGAATCAGGTTTGACACTTGCGAAAGCGTGCAACAATGTGGCGGCCACGCGCACTTTCTCCAAGATTTATGGTCTGGCGCAATTGCGTGTCGGGTGGGGTTATATGCCTGCGCATATTGCTGATGTGATCAACCGCATTCGGCCTCCCTTTAACGTCAACGGGATTGCGCAAAAGGTCGCTGCAGCGGCAATTCGCGACGTGCCATTTATTGCGCAATGTGTTGTGTTTAATGAAACCTGGCGGGAATATTTAACAGAAGAAATTTCAAGTCTAGGACTTGAGGTAACGCCAAGTATTGCCAACTTCATTCTGATTCATTTCCCTGATGAACCAGGGAAGTCGGCGGCGGATGCAGACCTCTTTTTGCAAAAGCGGGGTCTTATCTTACGGCGGCTTGAGGCATATTATTTGCCGCACTGTTTGCGCTTAACGGTCGGGACTGAAGAAGCGAATAAACGTGTCGTACAGGCCTTGTCAGAATTTGTGAATGGCTCATGACAAAACGTAACGAGAAAATATCAGATGTGATTTTTGAGCGTGTGGCTTTGATTGGCCTTGGCCTTATTGGCGGCTCTATCGGTCTTGCGGCAAAGCGTGCGGGAATCGTCTCGCATGTTGCGGGATATGCACGCTCGAAAGAGACACGTGACGTAGCGCTTGAGCGCGGCCTCATTGATAGTGCCTATGACAGTGCTGCGGCAGCGGTGAAAGATGCGGATCTTGTCGTGCTGTGTACACCTGTGGGTGTTCTGGGCGATGTGGCGGCAGACATTAAAGAATCACTCAAGCCAGGGGCCGTCCTGACCGATGTCGGCTCGGTTAAGATGGCGGTTGTGGATGCGGTGATGCCCCATGTGCCGGAGGGTGTGCACTTTATTCCCGGCCACCCTGTTGCTGGGACAGAGCATTCCGGCCCCCATGCCGGTTTTGCGGAGCTTTTTACAGATCGCTGGTGTATTCTGACGCCGCTTGCGGCGCAGTCATCTGATGCTTACAGCAAAGCGGTCAATGATTTGGATACGTTTTGGGCGGCGTGCGGCAGCAATGTAGACCGGATGGACCCAAAACATCATGATTTGGTGCTTGCCATTACCAGCCACGTTCCCCATTTGATTGCCTACAATATTGTTGGCACCGCGGATGATTTGGAGACCGTGACCAAATCGGAAGTCGTGAAATACAGCGCATCGGGCTTTCGCGACTTTACGCGTATTGCGGCGTCAGATCCGACCATGTGGCGGGATATTTTTCTCAACAACAAAGATGCTGTGCTTGAGATGCTGACGCGGTTTAACGAAGACCTGAGCGCCTTGCAGCGGGCTATTCGTTGGGGCGATGGCGATGCATTATTCAATCTCTTTACCCGTACGCGCGATATTCGTCGCTCGATTATTGAAGCCGGGCAAGATTCTGATGAACCGGACTTTGGGCGCAGTCACGCCCACTTTGTGACGCCCGAGGATGAAAATTAATCCACATCAAATGGCGGCAAGCTTCCGATTTGTGCTGGCCCTAAATACACCTTGCCTTTTTTGAATTGGAATGGGGCATCAATGTGGCTTTGATCCTTGCCATTAAGAAGCGCTGCAAGGTTCAGAGCCGCATCAGCCACTTGCCCGGTCTCACGGTCAAGGGCGCCAACATCAATGAGATTACCGATCAATTTGCTGTGGCCGTAGATCCGTAGACTGATTGTTCCGTTTGCGCGTGCCTGTTTATCCAGGTGAACGCCGCCTTCGCCAACAATGCCCGCATCGTCCCATGTGAACGCAAGATCACTGATTTCTGTGCGGCCACCTTGGCTTAACCAAGCAGTCAAGCCGCCTTGCGCCAGAAGATCCTGCTCGGGCAGGCCTTCAAAGGTCAGCTTGCCCTGGATGAGTTCAATGGGAACATCATGTGTTTCAAGACCTTTGTCGGAGGGCACATGAATATTATCCGCTTTTACATAGACATCTGTATGGGTGTTGTTGGTTTCACTTTGACGGACATGAAATTGTATGCGTTCAGCAGAGAGGGGTTGAGGAAGGGTGCCGTTACCGCTGCGCTCGGCGATAAAATTTTGCACATCTAACGATAGGCGGCTGATCTGCCCATCGCGCAGATTGGCGCTGCCGCGCATCAGGTCTGCTGTGCCTTCGACCCCATAGCGGTAAGGTGCCCGCGCTTCGGGGCCAAGGTTTTCAATATATTCGACATATTGCCTGCCCTGACTTTCAAAGATGATGTGGTTGAACCGATACGCCAGCATCATGGCGATCATTTTTTCGGACGTCCAAGTCCAGTCATTCGGGTGACCCGGTTCAGAGAGAGTGAAATCTGAAAAATGGGCTTCGAACCGATAAGGGTAGCCGTTGATGTGTAG